>JACPAS010000018.1 GCA_016180665.1 Microcaldota archaeon | reverse complement strand
AGACCATTTGATGATGAAGGCGTCCCTTCCAAAAAAAGAGCCCTGGTAGAACAAGGCGTAGTTAAAGATTTTTTATACAACAGGGAAGTGGCAGCTTTGGAAAAAATAGATTCTGACGGGTTTTGCATAAGATCAGATTTCTCATCTAAACCAACTATAGGCCGCTCTAACCTATCAATAAAAACAGGAAAATGCAAAAATATTTTAGAACAGTTAGACAAATATGTTAATATAATTTCATTGCATGGTATGCATACTGCGAACCAAATTAGCGGGGACTTTGGGCTGGAAGTAAATATCGCTACACTAGTAGAGGAAGGGAAGAAAACTCCTGTAAAAGGATTTATCTTATCTGGCAATATATTTGAATTGTTTAATAATGTAAGCGAAATAGGGAGTAAATTATACCGATCAGACGATATGGCGGCTCCGTTAATAGCTTTTGATAATGTAAGCGTAGTAAGTTAAAGGTGAATTCTCAATGAAAGAGTTTAAGACTACTGAGGAAATTGTGGTTCCAAAAATACTAATAGACCAGATAATAGGGCAGGAGAGAGCAGTAGACATCATAAAGAAAGCTGCAAAACAGAAAAGAAACGTGTTGTTAATTGGTCCCCCTGGAACTGGAAAAAGTATGCTGGCACAAGCAATGGCAGAATTAATGCCAGTAGAACAATCGGAAGACGTTTTAGTATATCCTAATCTAAATAATGAAAATCAGCCTTTAGCAAGGGTCGTAAAAGCATATCCGGATTTTGAATATTTGACAAAAAATCCGGACCTTATGAAATATTACGCAGTTGGCGAATTAACTGCAATAAAGAAGAATGGCAAAACAGAAGATCTAGAACAGAGATTGAAGACCGGGTTGGGAAGAAGGATAGTTGCCAAAAGACAAAATGAAGAAAAGATGAGTGCTGGTCCACCGATTGCTCTCCTTGCGCTTCTTGCATTGGGAGTATTGAGTTTCGTATTATTTTCAGATATTCCTGAGAATAACAGATGGTTTATTTTTGGAATAGTGGGAATGCTTCTGTTTTTCTTTTTGATTCACAATGCAACTTCTGGTTTGACTAAAAGATTCAATATAACAGAACAAAACAACCCTAAACTTATAGTAGATAACAGCGAGAGGAAAACTGCTCCTTTTATTGATGCAACTGGTGCAAAGGCCGGAGCACTTCTTGGAGATTGTAAACACGATCCTCTCCAATGCTTTTTTCCAACTTCTACAACCTATAAAATAGTGAATGGGAAAATCGAAACCGTCACTTTAGAAAGAGTCGTTAGCGATCTGCTGGCTAAATACCCTGAATTAATAGAACGGGATGAAAAATACGAAGGTTTGGTCTTGCCGAAAGAAGAACAGGCATACACCTTGGGATACAAAGATGCAGAGATAAGACCAGTTCGAATTACATGTGTTAATAGGAAAAATCATGATGGAAAAATGTTTGTTGTTGGGAACACCAAGGGCAGGCTGCTTTTAACTCCTGAGCATAAAGTTTACACTGAAAGTGGCTACATTGAAGCTGAGAATCTTAATGGTCAGGAGAAATTATTGGAAAACTCCCAAGATATAGTAACAAAAGAGGACATAATAAGTACATTCTCGAAGGAAGACCAAAATGATGCTTATAACTATTATAAATTTATAAAAATTAAATCTGGGAATCTGACTTTTGGATATAAAAGAATAGCAAAGATACTCGGAATAAAACCTGGCCAGACAAGATGGTGGAACAGCAATACATACAAGCCAAAAGCAGTAAGAACAGTTGAAAGACTGGAGGAATTGAAATTACTGCCATTTAATCTGAATAATAAGAATGCACCAGTTTTAGCAAGAGTATTAGGAACAACTTTCGGAGATGGAGGAATATTTTCAACTTTGAATGCCATTTTCCTTTCCTCCTCAGAAGAAAGTTCACTAAATGACTATGCACAGGATTTGATCGGAATATTCGGTGAAAAGATTGGAAAAAATTTCGAGCGCAGGATAAGCGGGATTAATAATACTGGAATGAGCGTCTGGAATACCAACCGGTATTTAATCCGATTTTTCATCGCACTTGGAACCCCGGTTGGAAGGAAAAATAAAAAGCTTAAGATTCCGTCTTGGATCTATCTAACCGAAAAAACACAGATGGAATTTTTTGGTGCACTGCTTGGAAATGAATTATGCAGTCCAAGATTTTCACCAGAAGAAAATAAGATACAGTATTTCGGAGTTGGGCTTGCTGGTGATTACCAATTGAAAGAAAACAGACTAACGCTCCTGAAGGAAATTGCGCACTACTTAAATTCTTATGGAATAAAGACTTCAGAAAATATCAATGAGAATGAGTTCAGGGTGGGAAGGTGGATCTGGAGACTTTGGATCTCCAGTGAAATTGAAAACTTACTTAGGTTCTACAAGCTAATTCCGATAAGATATTCGAATGCAAAAATAACAAGAATTCAAAATGCGATAGAAAAAGTTTTGGAAAGGAAAAAGCAGAAATATGAAGAACTTATTAGAATTGGCAAAAGTGATAAATACATAAATTCAACACTTCGTGTTTCAGAAAATTCATTGCAAAGAATAGTTTCCGGGGAGTCAATAGAATTTAATGAGAGAACAGTAGATTTTTCCGGGAGTGTTTACAATGTAACAACTGAGTCTGGAAATTTATTTGCAAATGGAATTTTGGTTAGTAATTCCGGTGGGTTAGGGACGCCTGCCCATCTAAGAGTAGAAGCTGGCGCAGTCCACCGTGCAAACAATGGAGTTCTGTTCATTGATGAAATTGCATCATTAAAATGGAACTGGCAGCAGGAATTGTTGACAGCTATGCAGGAAAAAAAATACTCAATAACTGGCCAGAGTGAAATGTCTTCTGGTGCACTGGTGAAAACAGAGCCTATTCCAGCGGATTTTGTTTTGGTTGCTGCTGGAAACTTACCAGATCTTCAGCACATACATCCAGCCCTGAGATCCAGAATAAGAGGTGCAGGTTATGAAGTTTATGTTGAAGATAGCATGGATGATACTGAAGAAAATGAAAATAAACTCGTGCAGTTCATAGCACAAGAAGTAAAAAAAGATGGGAAAATACCACATTTTACTTATGAAGCAGTTGTGACAATTGTGGAAGAAGCAAGAAAAATGAGTGGAAGAAAAAAGAGTCTTACTCTGAACCTGCGGGAGCTCGGTGGATTAGTCAGAGCAGCAGGTGATATCGCAAAGGAAAAGAAAAAGCAGTATGCTGAGGCAGATGATATAGTTCAGGCAAAAAAAATCTTCTATTCTGTTGAAGGGCAACTGAGTAAAAAAATAATTGAGAGGAAAAAAGAATATAGGGTGTTTATGAATAGTGGTGAAGCGATTGGAAGAGTGAATGGCCTTGCAGTTCTTGGGGAGTCCATGGCCGGTTTAGTCTTACCAATAGTTGCAGAAGTTACCCCTGCAGCTTCAAAAAGTGAAGGGAAGGTAATAGCCACTGGCAAGTTAGGAACAATTGCAAAAGAAGCGGTTGAAAATGTATCTGCAATTGTAAAAAAATATATTGGAACAGATATCTCCAAAAAGGATATTCACATACAATTTCTTCAGACTTATGAGGGTGTTGAAGGAGACAGTGCTTCTATTTCAATTGCAGTTGCAGTGATTTCTGCAATGACAGATATTCCGGTAAAACAGGATTACGCACTGACTGGTTCGTTAGATGTAAGAGGCGACGTTCTGCCTGTTGGAGGAGTTACGGGAAAAATTGAAGCAGCAATTGAAACTGGTATTTCAAAGGCAATAATTCCAAAAATGAATTTTGAAGATGTTTATTTGAATAAAGATAAACAGGGAAAAATTGAAATCATAAAGGCTGAGAATATTGCAGAAGTATTGGGGAATGTACTGGTTGATTGTCCTGAAAAGAAAAAACTCCTTGAAAAAATAAAAAAACAGTTTAGATAATTTGCAGAGATTAGTTTTTAGGTGAGGTTATGCCTGATTTGCGTTGTTTTATTGCTATTGACATTTCTGATACTTTAAAGAAGAGAATTACCAGAGTAAAAAAAGAGTTAGAAGGCATTAATGGTATTAGAACAGTGGATAAAGAGAACCTACATATAACTTTAAAATTTTTAGGGGGTCTCTCTGCGGATAAAATAGTTAAAACTGAAAATCTTTTGAATGAACTGAAATTTAATAGATTTTATATTAAAATAAGAGGAGTTGGCGCTTTTCCCAATTATAATTATATTAGAGTTGTTTGGGTTGGATGTGAAGGGACTGGGTTAACTAAATTAGCTGAAGAGATTAATGACAAATTAAAGCCAATATCTCAACCTGAAGAATTCACTGGCCATTTGACCATTGCACGAGTTAGTAAGAAATTAAATCTGAGGGAATTTTTTGAAAAATATGGAGATTTTGAATTTGGGAGATTTGAAGTTACGGAATTTTTATTAAAAAGTAGCGAATTAGGCCCAAAAGGCCCTGCTTATTCAAATTTAGCCTCATTTAATGCATTAAATAGCGTCTAGGTAGGTTTAAATCTTTTTCTTACTTAAATTATAACATGGTAACTCATAGAATACTGACTCCAGATCCACTTGGAAAAACTGGTGCTCGAGGAAAAACATCTTCGTTTGGAGGCTCTTTATCTCAAGGATTACCTGGGTTACCTTTAGAAGATATTCCTGATTCATTAGTCGGACAAGTAGTAGGCGGATATCGTATAACTAGATTACTTGGAGCTGGCGGCATGGGGAGGGTTTACCATGGAGAAGCACCAACAGATCCGCGCTATCCGGAAGTTGCATTAAAGTTTCTTTCACCCCTATTTGCAGGAACCGAAGTTGCCAGAAGAAGATTTTTTACAGAATTCAGCGCTGCTATGAGCGTTAATCACTCAAATGTAGCAAAAGCAATAAGAATAGATGAATATCAGGGATTGCTCTACTTTGTAATGGAGTATCTAAATGGCAATGATTTAAGTAGAGTATTAGATGTAGGGAGATGGGATCCTTTGTCAGATAACGGGTCATTAGCCCTGATGGTTAGGATTTTGACACAGGTATGCGATGGGATTCACGCTGCACATGAATTAGGCGTAATACATAGGGATCTAAAACCAGAAAATATAGTATTATTAAAAGGCACTAATGGAAGAATAAAAATAATAGATATGGGAATTGCAAGAATGGAATTAGGAGATATGGAAAACAGCGGAGGGATAACTAATGCTGGGACTGCAGTTGGTACGCCTTACTACATGTCTCCGGAAGCAGCTCAAGGAAATCCATGTGATGCCAGATCAGATGTTTATTCTTTAGGTGCAGTTGCATACCTTCTTTTTACTGGACGGGAAGCATTTGATGCAGATACTGCAGCAAAGATCATGATCCAACAAGTTACTAAACAACCAACCAGACCTAGTCTGATAGTGGATACTGGAAGAAAAGAAGTAGTTGAAGTTTTTGAACCAGTTGTCTTAAAGGCAATGGAAAAGGATCCGGATAACAGATTCCAAACAATGCTAGAACTTAAAGATGCATTAATTGTATGTGCCAGAAAACTAGGTCTAAATCTTGGAGATGATACAATAGTGGCACCAACAGTTCAGAAATTGCAGGCTATTCCTCCAAGATCAGAACCAGAAATTAGAATAGAGGCTGAAGAAGAGCCACGCCATAAAAGAATTTGGCCAAGAGCAATATTAGCTGCTACTTTAGTTGTAGCCGGAGTAATTGGAGGAGTAACTGGCTGGTTATATGGAGCACGTGAGACAGAACAAATCTTAGTAGAAACTCCAACTGAAACCCAGGTAACAGAAGAACCACGATCTGGTAAACCCAGGGAGAAAAAACAATATAACGTTTTTGTATCAACAAAGGAACCAGCTTTTGCTGAGATTCAGCGTACTGATGCTAACGGATTGGTATGGTTCGAGAATATCGGAAATACCCCTTTACGAACTACTTTTGATTCCCCTGAATTATTGGTGATTCGATCAACAGATACGGAAAAAGCACCAGTATTGATTGAAGTTGATGCAGATCATTCTGTTTTCAAAGATGTGGAATTTGCAAGACCAATTCCTGCAACAGCAGAATAAGAAAGAATTTAAACATTACAGGATAAGGTTTAGTTGGTTGAGTGCATGCCTATTGAGAAGCTGGTTGAAGAAAATAAACAGAAAGAATTTGCAGCTAGAGAGATGGCACCAGATAAACTAAAGGCATCTGAAGCAGTTAATACTTTTTATATTAGAATGCCTGGAAAGGATCCAGCGAAAATGCTGACCTATCGAGTTACTGGAAAGATTGGTAAAGATAAGTTAGAGGATCTATTAAAAGCCGGTAAACCAAATGAGTTATCTGCTTCTCTAAAATTCGAAATAGCTGACGTTAGCGCAGGCAAGTACAGAAAATTAGGAGATTCTACTGTTTTAGCTCATGCTGCTGAAAAAGATATACAAATAAGTTCAAAACCACCTGCCTTTAAGGCAGTTCTATCTAAGGCAAAAGCACCTGAGAAAAAACCTGAACAAACCACTTCTGATCCAATTCAATCAGTAATTCAAAACCTTACTAAATTTGTAGATGATCTGCGTAAGATATTGGATAGTTCACATGCAAAACCAACTGCCAAAGGACCGGAAATAGCAGAGGTTAATATTAAGCCAAGTAAGGGTGGAATAAAAGCTGAATATGGGGAAGAAGTAATTATTAAGCCAGTTTATCAAGGACCGGAAATAGCAGAGGTTAATATTAAGCCAAGTAAGGGTGGAATAAAAGCTGAATATGGGGAAGAAGTAATTATTAAGCCGCAAAAAAGAGATAAATTATAAATTAGAACGGATCTTATTTTATATTTACATATAAAGCCACCTTACCACAAATATTTATTTCTTTTGGTTTAAATACTAATAGTGGCAAAATTAGCAAAAATGAGTATTACTAGATATGCACTAATTGGTTTGGCAGTTTTAGTCGTAGCTGGCACTGCAGGTTTAACTACTTATTTTGGTTTCAGGAAACCACATATTCAAGCAGTCCAACCCCCAGCAATTCAGAGAGTTGAAAGGAAAGTAGAGGATAAATCACCAAGAATATGGTGTTTTAGGCATAAACCCGCACCTGAAGGAATTTTATTATATGGTCTTGGCATTGAAGATAATGGAAAATTAAGCAAACCATTTTTATTAGATGCGAAAAAAGCTCTTGATAACAGTAAACCGCTTGCTTTTGCATGCACAGAAGATGGTAATATATGGTGGGTCAGTCCAGATGCAATATACTCTGCAAAAATAGCTGCAAAAAGTGGCTGTTGCAAATTAGAGCAAGTACGAAAATTAACACACGTAGAACAACCAGAATATGCGGTTAGGGGAGCAGCTGTAGTAGCAGCATCTATTTTGATGTTAGATGGTCAAGATCTCCCCTATGTAGCAACTGTGGATCGCACAGGTTGGCTCAAAATTTTTAGACCGCCCTTAGATGGTAATCAAATAAAGGATTTTTCTCTTTTACATTGGCATAAGTGCATCGGATTTGAGAAAGGATCCTAGAATACAGGCAGGCAGAATAATTGACGCAGGTTTAATAGTCCAAACTAGAATTGGACACCACGAATCTGTCCTTAGGATAGAAAGACTTGATGGGAAAATTGTTGAAGTTCCTTATATTGTAACAAGATGAGACGACCCCCAACTTAGATATGGGGGCTCTGGTGCTGCACCCATGAGGAATAACTCGGCTTCACCTGTCTTCAAGTTCGAAGAACTTGGAGAGGCACTGAACAAAGTTCACTGGACTGACTCAAGTCAGCAGCACTCACCTCATCTTGTTAGTTGGAAGCGACTAGACAAATTGTAAAATAAATAATCCACCAAGAATAACTGGAATCACATATCTAACCAGAAACAGGAATATTGGGGTTAGGTTAAACGGGATCTGTTTTTTTGACTGCTTCTCCAAATCCTTGTAGAACCAGCCAAGATATAAAATGGTTATAAGAACTGCAAGCGGAGAAAACTTCTGAACGATTACATCATTCAAAAATTCCAGAAATTTGAAACCGTTTATATCCAACCCATGTTTAGTATAGCTAAATGCTGAGGGAATAGAGAGTAATAGAATAAGAAGAATAGAATAAACTGCTGCTCGTTTTCTATCAAATTTAAACTGGTCCTCCATGTTTGTAATCAAAAGTTCATTCATGGATAAAGCTGATGTGAATGCAGCACTAAAGAGCAGGAAGAAAAATATTGGCATGAGCATATTTCCAAAAGCAAAATGTGAAAATGCAGAAGGGAGAGTAACAAAAACCAATGTCGGACCAGAAGCAGGATCAATGTTTGTTGAGAAAACAATTGAAAAGACTACTAAGCCGGCCAATAGTGCAATTAAAGTATCTGCAAGAACTACTGCAAGTGTTGAGCTAAAAATATTCTTGTTTTCACTATAGCTGGCATAAGTAAACATTATCCCATAGCCAACACCAATTGAGAAAATTATTTGTGAGATTACGGCAATTAGATTAGTTGGGGAAATAGCTTGCGAAAGATTGAAATTTAGATAAAAGCTAAGTGCTTTATCAAAATTAAAAATATATATTGAATTTACCAGGAGTATGAGAATGCAAACAAACAAAAGAGGAGTTAGGTATTTGTTAACTATCTCCAATCCTTCACGCACTTTTAGATGTAGTGTAAGATATAACAAAATAGCTACTGCAACTGTATAGAAGAAAGGCTCATTTGAAGCTAAAAAATCTGTAAAATTTGGCGTAAGCTGAAATAAGCCATTTAGCAGATAAAATAAAGTCCAGCCAGTGACTACTATATAGTAGCTGAAAATTATAAAATTAATAATTAATGGGATGAATGTGAAGTAGTAATATTTTTTATTTAATGACTTAAATGCAGCCAAGGCAGTTTTCTTTATTGAACTGCCTGCAATGAATTCCAGAAGAAGTGCACTTAACCCAAAAATTAGAATCAAAACAATGTATGGAAAAACAAAATTTCCTCCTCCATTCTCCCCAACCAGATAAGGAAAACGCCAGATGTTGCCTACGCCCACTGCTGAGCCTATTGCAGCTAGAATAAAAGTAATACGGGAAGACCAGTGTTCTCGCATGCAATTCACGTTAACAGAAAATATAAAAAAGAAATTAAAAAGAATTAGCCCTGAAGAACTGTAGAAACCAGTGTTGCAGTGGTGAATCTCTTTATATCAGAAGTTTTGTAGTTTGGATCATTGTTATAGTTAAACCAAACAGCAACAGTTCCTTTAATTTCTGAGTTTGCAGCTAGAGTTAGCGGACTTCCCTGTGTATTATAACAAGGTACTTCGAAATCTCTACTTGCACCTGCACCAACATCATCACCTGAAGTACTGCCAGCACTGCTTGGACCATCAAGACCTTCAAATTTCAGATCACCCACCGGCGCAGTACTGCAGTATATTTTATGTACGAAAACTCCATTTGGATTTTTATTTATCATTGTAAATTTGACTTTTACCGTATTACCACTATCAGGATCAACAAAAACAAGTGGTTTAATTTCAGAACAAGTAAACCCAGGTTGCTGGAATAAACAAGTTTCAGGTGCCTTAAAAGGATTAAGAAATAGGAGCGCTGCGATTACTATAACAATAACTAAAATAGCCCATCCATAGGTCATCAAATATTCCATTGCAGCTTGACCTTTTGACGCATTTTTGTTTAATTTTTTCTTAATACCCATAATATAAACACCCCTCTAAGTTAGCGTTACAAAGAAACTTTCCAATAAACTTGAAACGAAAAAGTATATAATATAGGATGCTATGACCATAAATGGAATATATTTCAAACCTT
>JACPAS010000017.1 GCA_016180665.1 Microcaldota archaeon | reverse complement strand
ATATTAGAATTGCAAAAAGCATTACTAGTTTGGCTGTTGGTGAGGCAGTAATTGTTGGAGAAGCCGTCCGCCATCCATTATTTGTGGATGTAAGAGACAGAAAATCAACTAAGAGAGAACGCGGTCAGCCTTTGGACCAGCAGGCGGTTGAGTTTGAAATGAAAAAAGAGAAGAAGGCTACGGATGTTGAAGCGTTTTTGTAATCATCTTAATAATTAGTTGGTAGGTGGAGCTTATGAATACATTTTTTAGTATCCAGAAGTAACTCCACTAGCAATATTTGGAATTAATAGATATGCGAGAATCCCAAGAGCAAATACGATTAAACTTAATGTTGATCCAATTAGCAGTCCATACTTTGTTAGGTTTGATCTGTCCATTATAATATTTCTTGTTTTCATGTAAATATAAGCTAGAATTCCACCACCAAGAAGTGAGATTAAGCCACCGCCAATTAACAAAATTACTGCAGCTAGAACAATATAGTGCCATCCTAAATTCTCTTTCTTTCTTATGAAATACCAAACCCCAAATCCTAAAACCACGATTATAAGTTGTAACAAGAAGGCAATTGCTAGAACTGTTTGTGTAGCATCTTGTACGTCCATTAAAGTCGATTTTATATCCGCTGCATTAGCTGTCATTTTATACGCCTCATTTTAGGATACTAGAGTTTAGTCCACAATATATTTAATTCTTTAGCGTGTAGTTAACTGGCTAATTAAATTGGTCTGAGGTGAAACTATGTCTAATCAGGAAACTTTTTTAAACAAACCTATTAAAGAAACCGATCCACAAGTCTCATCTATAATAAAAAAAGAAATAGACAGGATGAGCCATGGGCTAGAAATGATTCCATCTGAAAACGTAGTAAGCCTTGCAGTCTTAAACGCATTAGGCTCTGTGTTCACAAACAAATATTCAGAAGGTTATCCAAGAAAAAGATACTATGGCGGAAATGAAAATGCTGATGAAGTCGAAGCATTGGCAATAGAAAGAGCAAAAAAGCTTTTTGGAGTCCCTCATGCAAACGTTCAACCTTATTCAGGCAGTCCAGCAAACATGGCAGTTTATTTTGCAGTATGTAACCCTGGAGATACTGTTATGGGTCAGAATCTTCCAGATGGAGGACATTTAACCCATGGCTGGAAAGTAAATTTCTCCGCTAAATTCTACAAAAGTGTTCCATATCACGTTAAACCAAATGGTTGCATAGACATTGATGAGGTTCGGAAATTAGCGCATGAGAACAAGCCAAAATTAATTTGGTGTGGGGCAACTGCTTACGTGCGCGAATTTCCGTTTGAAGAATTAGGAAAAATAGCAGATGAAGTTGGAGCTTATTTTGCAGCAGATGTTGCACATATTTCTGGTTTAATTATTGGTGGAGCCCATAAAAGCCCGGTTCCTTATGCAGACATCATTACAACAACTACTCATAAGACTTTAAGAGGTCCAAGAGGAGCAATGATTCTCGTAACAGAAAAGGGATTGAAAAAAGACCCTGAATTAGCAGATAAGATTGACCGCGCAGTTTTCCCCGGGTTGCAGGGTGGCCCGCATGACCATCAAACCTCGGCAATTGCAGTAGCATTAGGAGAAGCAATGAAACCAGATTTCAAAGAATATGCGCATCAGATTGTAAAAAATTGTAAGGCATTAGCAGCTTCACTTATGAAGCATGGTCTTAAATTGGTTTCAGATGGCACTGATAACCATATGATTCTTATTGATCTTACTGCTTATGGGAAAGGTGGTGGAATTTTTGTTCAGGAAGCACTGGATCATGCAAATATTACTCTGAATAAGAACACTATTCCAGCTGATCCTTCTTCTCCGTTTTACCCTAGTGGGGTTAGATTAGGCACTCCTGCAACCACTACTCGAGGTCTTAAAGAAAAAGAAATGGAATTAATTGGCGAATGGGTTGCAAAAGTGGTGAAAGAAGTTTGTTCTAAATATAAATTACCTGAAGATAAAACCCAAATTAAAGAATATCTTGCTAAATTTCGTTCTGAAATAAAAAGTAATTCCACTATTGCAGAAGTTAAGGGGAATGTGTTGGAATTATGTAAGAAGTTTCCGCTCTATAAAACGCTTGTTTACTAAATTCTTTCTATTTTTTATAAATTAAATGAATTTCCATCCAGTCTATTTGACTGGTGGCACCTAAGAAAAATAAGGTGAAATTCATAGCTGTCAAAAACAAGTGCATACAACCCTTCACAGACTGGTGGTTTTTGACATACTTTCCATATAGTCTAGGAAAGCGAATAACAATTTATTCATTGCATCATAATCTTGTTTTCTTAATTCTTCTTCAGTTTGTATGTATGGTAGACCTTCGTATTGCCTTAATTCTTGACCACAATTTCTAACCATTCCTTCTATTGTTTCAGAAGTAAATTCAAAATGACATTGGAATCCATACACTTTGGGGGTATAGCTCACTATTTGCCTTGGGCATCCTTTGCTTATTGCTAATACCTTAGATTCTGCTGTCAAGCCAGGCATATCCCCATGCCAATGTCCGACTAAAAACTTTTTTGGAAACTTTGAAAAGATAGGATCATCTTTTGCATCTGTAGTTAATGTTAATTCAAACACGCCAATCTCCCTATTTGGGCTATGGTCAAATTTTGCCCCCAATGCTTCTCCAATTAGTTGCGCACCGAGGCAAACCCCCAACACTAGTTTTCCAGCACTGATTGCATTTCTAATAAACTTTATTTCTTGCGCTGCATCAAAATTAGGGCACTCATCTTTAGTTGTCGCAGGAGACTGTGGTCCCCCCATTACAATTAGAAAATCAATATTCTCAACAATTTCCTGTAACTTAGTTCCTTCATATAAACGAGTATATGTGATTTCATGTTTTCTTTGTTTTGCCCAATCTTCAATTGCCCCAGGAGCTTCGAAACTTTCATGCATTATTATGTGTATTTTCATCTACATCTCCTGTTTAATCAATTACTCCAATTACCCTACAAGGGGCTCCATCAGCATCTTTAATTTTTAATGGAAGAATATAGCATTGAAATCTCTTTCCTGCTAATTCCGTTAGATTAACTAAATTTTCAACAATAAGAATATCGTGCTTAAAGAATAATTTGTGTAGAGCGTAAGGTTCATTATCTGGGGTTGGAGCATCTAACCCAACAATCTTTATTTTCTTGTCAACTAATCCCTGTGCTATTTTTGGAGTCAGTACTGGATTAGTACTAAAATAATCTTTCTGATACATTTTATCGCTATGAGAAGTTAAGAAGAAAACAATATCCCCTTCCTTTACAGCATCTAAACCAGTTTCAATTTCTTTCTGTCCTCTAACATCTAAAACGATACACTCCCCGGCAAATTTTTCCATAGGATATTGACTTAATGTTTTTCCATTAGCAATCATATGAGATGGAGCATCAATATGCGTGGAAAAATGAGAATGAAAAGTTAAAACTTTCTTAGCTATGGCATCTCTTTCAACAGTTGAATCCTGCTTAATTACAATTTCCGGATCGCCAGGCCAATTAGGCGTTTTATTATCAATAGACATAGTCAAGTCAACAATCATAATAATCACAGTTAAGTTTTTCTTATTTCAATTTTATCTCCATTCTTAACCAGATATTTTTCTGCAAATGAATCCATGTTAAGAGCAATAGTAATTCGCATATAATCATCTTTAAGCAATACTAGTTCTCCTTTTTTTACATCTCCAAATGTCCTGGAAAAAGGCACTTCGATTTTCTTTTTCCCAATGTTTATCTCCACCCTATCTCCTAATTTAACCTTTAACTTATCCCATTCTTGCTGCAATATATTTAGGTGGAGTGATCCGAATTTATTTATATGAATTATTTTTGCTTTAATTAAATTCTCTTCTACTTTCGCCTCTTCGTAAGGTGCAGGGGCCAAATCTTTAGGTTCTAGCACTGTTCCGAACTCTCCCATCTGAATTCCCAGCGAAAGATGTCCAGCAGCAGGTGCAAATATACCCCGCCCATGGAAAATTGGAGAGACCGGCTTAATCATATACCTATCATTAGTAATTTTAACTGCTTTCTCAATACCGCCTAAAAGCCTTGGCGCAGTTAGTAAGCATCCATTATCCGGGCCAATAAAAAAATCCCCTCTTTTTACTTTTACTATTATTGGTCTTCTTTTAGTTCCGACTCCCGGGTCAACTACACATACATGAAATCCAATCGGCATATTGTATATAGTTTCCATAGTTCTTGCGGCTGAGTTGATATCAAAGCTTGGAATACCATGCATCAAATGAATTACTCTGGCTTCAGGGTTTATTGAATAAATTGCACCTTCCATATTTCCTATTCCCTGGCTTTGCTTCTCAAAATCAGATGATAAAGTTATAACATTAGATACCATTTAACTTCAACTTCCATACTTTTTACTAATCTCTTCTAACTTTTTATCTATTTTCTTTTCCGATTCTAATCGCTCAAGTTCACTTTCACTCATATCTACAAATTTCATATGTTCTCCAAGAACAGGGTGTACTTTTTTAATTTCCAAATAAATCTCCTGAGCAATTTTTCTATAGTCAATGTGGCCCTGAACCATCGCGCGCAATTCACAGAAATGATAAGCTTCTCTTAGATTTAGCGTCATATACCATCTTAACTTATATGCCAGAGGAACTAAATACTGGGCTTCCTTTGGATAGGTTTTTGCAATTTCTTTGTAAACTGTGTTTGCTGCTTCCATGCACGCTTCAAATTCATCATCCAACTCAAATTCCACTAATTCCTTGGGAGTATCAAAGCCATGTCTTGTACTTAGATATTGTCTCTCCTGCGTCAGAATCCTGTGTCTGTGTAAATCTCTAAACAAACCATAATTGCCAAGTATATCAAAGGTATAGTAAATATTCTCGAATGCCCGACCTGGTTTATGCCTCCTATTTTTTCTTCTAATACAATATTCATCAATTATCTTTTTCCTTTGATCTGCAGTCATTTTCAATGCTTTATTTCTTATGTTTTCCATTGATAGGTAAGAAGCAGAATAAAGAATTGCAGTAACTGCTTTTATCTCTGCAACATGATTCACCTCAAAATCAACTAATCTAACTGAAGATGCAGGTTCTAGTATCCCTTCTGCCAAAGTCTCTTTAGTAACTTCTTCAACTGCTTTTCTAGTCTCCGAAAAGAATTCCTGTTGAGCCTGACCGTATTTATCATTTGCTCTCTTTACAAATGATGGAATTACTTTTCCCAGTTCTTCATTCATAGAACCCGCTAATACTTTAACTTCCGTAAGCGGAGATGCATACATTTTTGTCAGTAGATACTCAAATGCACGGCCATTTCCAAAAATTCCAGTATTGGTTAAAGTTGCAGCAGGTAATAAACCCCTTAAGATATCACAGGTTTTTGCTCTGATTGTTGACCTATATGCCCGTTCGCTCACGCCTTCCTTAATCGGAAATTTTTCCATAACCTGTTTTGAGACTTCAGGAATTAATTTCGAATAAGTATCAAACAGCCTTTCCATTGTTTTTTTGTATAAGTTTGCAAATTCACTTGCCATTAAGACTGGTTCTTCATAATATAGATAATGATCGTTTATCTTCTGGTCAAAATAAACATACCTTGTTGATTTTTCCAAAGGTGATAATCCAATTCTTCCATCTTGTAAAATTTTAGTTGCAATATTTGAAACATTTTCTACTGCAATATGTGCTCCGGCTAATTCAGCGACAGAATCATCTCCATAGCCTACCAGAACCCTGTCATAAAATTCTTCTGCTTTTTTTATTGCTACTAATTCGTTTCCACCTTTCTCTGTATCAAAATTAACTATCTCCTTAAAACCTGTCTCTGGTGCATTGATGAATTCATCCATTAAAACCCGTCTTAAACTCTTTGAGCTTCTGCTGTATCTGGAGAACAGTGCTCCCTTTACTACCTCTGGCAGATTTCTTAGTGCGAATACTGGTTTGTCTAAATTAGTAAAAAATCTTGATAATACCTTCTGCTCTTCATCTGTAAATTGCTCTGCCATTAGTATTACCTCAAATAAAAAGACAATAAGATATAATAGGTATACTTTAAATTGGTTTTTGGTCTAAATTACATAATTATTTACGCCGAGATGTCACTGAAATTCCTATTTCAGACATCTCATCTTACATTAGTAAGCCGAGATCATTTGAACAGTGTTCTGTTCAATAGCTCTCTGCATTCGCTGATGCTCATGCCGAGATCGCATAATTTCTTAGTTGGTTAAGCTAAGAAGTGAATCCTGGTAGTGCGCCGGTCTTGAACACTCACCAGCCCTTTTCTTTCATGAGGTATTTCTCCTAAAGGGCTCGTGCTAACCCGAAATCCTGTTTTATTAGGTTTTGGTTGTTATTTTGTTCTGGATAACCGGTTCCCCTGTGGATTGCAGGTTCAAATCCTGCTCTCGGCGTTTTTTATTTTTGTGATTTTATGATAATCAACATCCATTATGGAGAAATTGCATTAAAAGGCCAAAACCGGTCGTTCTTCGAAGACGCGTTAGTTAGAAATACCCATGCAGTTCTTCCAAACCACAAAGTCCAAAAGTTATACGGAAGATTACTAATTGAAGCAGAGGAAAAAGATCTAGAGCTAATTTCAACTAAACTAAAAAAAACTTTTGGAATCGAATGGTTTTCAAATTCCTATAAATTAGAAAGAGATCAGGAAAAAATTGGCCAGTTTGCTTTAGACTACTTAAAACAAAACTCCTTCAGTGGATCAATTCGGGTTGAAACAAACAGAGTAGATAAATCATTTGAAATAAATTCAATGGAATTCTCAAAACAAGTTGGGGCAATACTATTCAATGCAGGATTCAAAGTCAATTTATCAAAACCAGATCAAACGATCTATATAGAACTTCTAGAAAATTTTGCATTGGTTTATTTTGAGAAAATTCCAGGTCCAGGTGGTCTACCAGTAGGGGTAAGCGGTCGCGTTCTATGTTTACTCTCAGGGGGAATAGACTCCCCAGTTGCAGCACTAATGATGATGAAGCGTGGTTGCATAGTAGATTTCCTGCATTTCTATGCTTATTCTTCAGCTGAAGAAGTTAAAAATTCAAAAATGAATCGACTCCTGCAAATTCTCAAAGAGTATCAACCAAGAGAATTCAAAACTTATTTTGCACCATATCATCAGTTCTACGAAGCAACAATGAGCATCCAATCAAAGCAGGAATTAATTCTATTCAGGAGATTTATTTTGAAAGTTGCTGAAGAACTGGCCAAGCAAAATAACTCACTTGGGCTAGTTACCGGAGATAATTTAGGCCAGGTTGCTTCACAAACCCTGGACAATCTATTCACAACTTCACAGGCAACCTCCCTTCCACTCTACCGTCCTTTAATTGGTTTTGACAAGAGAGAAATAATCAATTTAGCCAAAAAATACGGAACTTATGAAGCTTCAATAGAAGAATACAAAGATTGTTGTTCCCTAGTTTCAATAAAACATCCGGATACTAAAACTAAGGTTGATGATTTGGAGAAACTAGAAGAAGAAATAAAAATTAAAGAAATAATTGATAAGACTCTGAATTCTATCTCTTAATATGAATCCTCTCAATCTTAACTGCCTGTCCATGCGTTTTCCCTTTAAACTCTTTAGAAGAAATTAATGTCTCATTAACTGTGCTCCACTTAATAAATTAGGAATAGCATTCTCCTTAATAAAGATCTTCTTAAGTTTGATGAACTCTTCAGGGGGTTTAAGCATTTTCCTTAACTCGCTCTCATCGTTCTTCTCTTTCCAAAGCCATACTGCATCAGTCAAATCCTGTAAAGTAAATGCTTCTTTTTCAGTAATTTTTCCAACTGCAATTCTCCGTAGTTCCTCCATCCTTGCGCCGCCAACCATTTTTCCAATATCTTCACATAAAGTTCTAATGTACGTTCCTGCATCAACTCGGGCTTCAAAAAGTGCAAACCGTCCGTTTACTTCAATTATTTTTATATGGTAAATTCTTCTCTTTCTGGGTACTTTTTTAACAGCACTTATTCTTGGGGGAGTTTGAGTAATTTCTCCAGTAAATTTTTCAAAAACTTTTTCAATTTCTTCTTTACTTAAAATATTCTTGAACTTAATTAGGCAAACATAAGTTTTATCCCTACTTGCTAAATACTGGAGTAACTTGGTAGCTCTCCCTAATGCAACTGGCAAAACTCCCGAAACTTGTGGATCGAGTGTCCCAGCATGGCCGCTTCTATTAACACCAAGAATTTTCTTAACTAAAGTAGTTACTTCATGGCTAATTGGTCCACATGGCTTATTTATTATGATTACAGAATTAGATAACAACTCTTTCATATATTCAACTAGATCCTTTAGGTTCTAAATGAACAATTGCGCATTTTCTTTCTTTATCTTTTCTTAGTTTACTCTTCACCATAACGTAATTGTGATCTAGGATCTGAGTTACAACTACCTCACTTCCAGCGTCTCTTCCTGCTTTTTTTATGCAAGTTCTCCCAACATCTATTACAGCCATAACTATTACCTCTTCTTAGATATTATACACATTTAAGAATGATACCTACATTCGTTCATCACGCTGCTTCGCAGCTATTCTCTCTAGATTAACTTAGGCTTCTCTTAGATTGGCCTTTTTTAGGAATGGAAATGTGCATTGCACATTTCAGTATTTCTTCTTAAGCTTAATTAAATTCAAAATAATCTCACATAATTCTTTCGGACTATATTTTCCACTGTTTAAACAAATATCAAAATTACTTGTATCATATATATCTATCCCGTAAACTTTTAAATACCTCTTCCTATTCTGTTCTTCCCGTTCTTTTATATGTTCAGTCGCTTCTTCAATTGAAATCTTATCTCTTCTAGCAAGTCTCTCAGCTCGAACCTTCATTGGAGCAAACAAATAAACTCTCAAATCTGCATCAAGCATCCATGGCCCTAACCAAGTAGTAACAACACAATCCTGTTTGGCAGACTCTCCCTTTAGATATCTATCAAATTTTTTGTCTATATCAGAATCGGTTGCAGCTTTTTTCTGAAAGTCTATTAATGAAACCCCTTCTTTTTTTGCCAAATCCTTAAACGTTGGAGATAATTTTCTGAATCCAAGTTCTTCTGCAAGTTCTTTCCCAAGTGTATCTTTACCGCTTCCAGCTAAACCAGAAATTGTTATTATCATTTTTGTTCTACCCTGACTTCATTTTTCTTTAATTTTCCCATTATAAAAGAAATAACCAGCCCGGATATTATTGCTACAAATATAAACCACCAGTAAGATTCGTTTATTCTTTTTATTTCCAATATAGGTATTGTAAAAGGCAAGTCTACGTAGAACCAAGTTCCGCTATTTAAAGTAATTTCAAATTTATGGCCTTTGCTCGGCTGGATTCTCATCTCTATTTGTTCATTGAGGTTTATTTGTTTTTTATTAAATTCAATTTCAACAGGATCTCCTTTACCCTGCTTAATAAAAGCTTCTTCCAAATTCCCCTTACCAACTAAAAATTTATCATAATTCTCAATTATCAGATCGCCACCGTTGTATATCTTTAAATGTGTTATCCAGGGGCCTTCATTTTCAGTTGGCGTGAAGCATACTCCATAAATTTTGTCATTTGCTGCTAAATCACAGTTATTTCCATCATCTTTTAACTCTAGAGTGACATCATCTTTTACTGTTGGGTCAAAGAATCCAACCGCCCAGCTGAAAGCAAAAAAGACTATCAAAACAACTCCTACTGTTTTAAATTGACCAAATAACATTTTGCTCATTTTCGGAAACATTTCCATCTGCTTCTTATTGATCTCATCCATCTTGCTTTTGTCATTTCTTTTACTAGCTTCTTTTAATTCATCATTCAATTTTTTTGTTTCTTCCTGAAAACGTTTCATTTCTTCCTGGTTTCCTAAACGGTTTTGGACTTCCCTGATAACAAATGAGTAGATGATAGAAGCTAATGTGACCATGATCGTATAAAAAGAATAATCCATACACCTATTTTTTCATAAGACCTTTTAAACGCTTACCTAAACTAAACCCTTTTTAAATTTTTATAACAAAAGCTAAACTTAACGACTTTTAATAAATTTAGAAAGAGGAGAATTTATGACCGTAGATGAATTTGGACCAGAAATAGTCTTTGAAGTATATGATCAAAA
This sequence comes from Microcaldota archaeon, assembly GCA_016180665.1. Lineage (GTDB taxonomy): Archaea > Micrarchaeota > Micrarchaeia > Anstonellales > Bilamarchaeaceae > JACPAS01. The sequence goes on along the minus strand of JACPAS010000017.1, from coordinate 4,254 downwards.
AACTGGGATGTGGGGCGTAGTAGTTGTGGATAATACTGCTCTAGGTCCTGGGAAAGGCGGAACAAGGTTTGTCCCGGATATTACGACTGATGAAGTTAAAGGTCTTGCACGTGCAATGACATGGAAAAATGCATTAGCTGATCTTCCATTTGGAGGTGCCAAATCCGGGATAAAAGGTGATCCAAAATCACCACATAAGGAAGCATTCGTGCGTGCATTTGCAAGAAAAATAAAATCAATTGTTCCTAATTTGTATATTGGTGGTCCAGATATGAATACCACTGAAAAAGAGATGGGTATAATTGCACAAGAAATTGGAACTCGCCAGGCAACAACTGGAAAGCCATTAGAAATGGGTGGCCTTCCCCATGAACTTGGATCAACTGGTTTTGGTGTCTACCATTCAACTTTAGTTGCGGCAGCTCACAAAGGTTTGGATATATCCAAAGCAACAGTTGCAATTGAAGGATTCGGAAACGTAGGAACATTTACAATGAAATTCTTAACTGAAAAAGGAGCAACCGTTGTTGCTGTTTCTGATTCTAAAGGCACAATCTACAATGAAAAAGGCCTGGATTACCATAAGCTTATGGAAACAAAGGAAAAACAAGGAACGGTTACAAAATATGCAGATGGAAAAGTTCTTCATGCAGAAGACCTATTCGGTCTTTCAGTTGATGTTTTGATCCCAGGTGCACGACCGAACGTTATTCATGAAAAAAATGTAAACTCAGTTAAAGCAAAATTAATTGTAGAAGCAGCAAACATTCCAATGACCTACGATATTGAAAAACAACTAATGAAAAAAGGTGTGTTGATTATTCCAGATTTTGTAGCAAATGCTGGTGGGGTAATTAGTTCTTATTGCGAGTGGAAAGGACTTTCTCAACAAGAAATGTTCAAAATTGTTGAGGAAAGAATTGTTCGCAATACTAAAGCAGTTTTAGAACGAATGAAAAACCACGACGTCCGTGCAGCAGCATTAGAACTGGCTAAGGAAAGAGTAAGAAAGGCAATGGAGAAAAGAAATTAATCACTGCAAACCGCCCAGTCCTCACAGTAGACTTTGTCTAATCTTGCATCATCATAAACTTCCATTTTTCTATGTGGTAATCCAACTCCTGGGCCAAAACCTAAATCATCAGTATATGTAGGATCCAATGTTAAGTGGACGAATCCATCAACTTCTTCATAGCCATTTGGATATAAAAGACCGATCAAACTTACAACACCTTTTGGTCTGCAAACTGATCCTAAACTTTCTGTAGTCTTCACAATCATTCTTGCACAAAAATGTGCCATATCATCTTTTTTAAAATCAGTTCCATCCAGATCTTCAGTTACGTATAGCCCATAAATCTCTGCATCCTTTATCCCATTTATTCTAATTGCCTCTCTTGCGAGTGTCATGAAAAGATAAATTATCTCATCACAGTCTCCTTCTTTTCTTTCAAAAACTTCTTTGGCAGAGAGCGTGCCATTAGGTCTTTTTATTGCTTCTTCTTTTTCCTTCGCCTTTTTATCAGTCAGTTTACTATGCTCCAGGTACGTTATGCCCATTCCTCCGTTTTGTCTTACATCTAAGAAAATCCGAAGCAATCCTTCTAGGACGGTATCCTGTGTAAATAGATAATTCTTCGCTACAAATTCTTTCATCTCATCAGTTATTTCTAAAGGGGTTGTTTTCCTCTTTTTTGGAGGCTCTTTTGATACTGAAACCCCTAAAGCAGTTCCTACATCTAAAGGAGAACTAATCGTAATAATTCTATCTGGTTCAGGCTTAAAATTAAAAGTCAACAACGCAAGTGGGGTGCAGTATGCAATAAGAAGAGCTCCTGTTGCAAGGAGTTTCTGTTTAAATGTCAACCCCATTAAACAAATTCTCGAATTTTCTTTTAAAACTACTGTCCCAAAATTATTTCACTATTTTTATTGAAGTAATATTTTTCATTCTCTTTATTGGTGAGCCTGTGCTTTGGACATATTCTCCTTTCTCGTTCATCCCTTCTTCAAAAGAATCATCAATGTAAGCAGTTCCAATAACTTCGACTGTTTTTCCCCTATACTGCTCCTGGAAATCCTGGTCCAGTAAAATCCCATTAACATATGGCCCAAGCTTGCCTTCCAAATACTGTCCTTTAATCGTTTCTTTTTTGTCTGCCATTTGCGTACACCCTGCGAATAAAATTATCAATAAAATTCCTAAAAGAGCTACTTTCATAGGCTGAATACTGCAATTAGATTTTAATAGTTTATCTAGGCGGTGGGGAGTTTCCATTCTGAGGTGGCGGGGGAAGCTTGCCAGTATTCTGATCAAAATCAGATGCTTCTGGAACACCGCTATAACAGCCCATTATGTACGGGAAAGTAGTTGTAGCATGGTAATGATATCCTCTTTCTTTATCCGCGTGCCCATTGCATTCGTCCAAGTCTGATGAATCAGTTAAACCGTAAATCACAAATCCATCAAAAGAAAGTCCAATCGCTGTGTGTATTTTTTCTTTACTTCCTTCTATGCAATCAGATAACTGATGATAGTGGTATCTGCCTTGTGGATCCGGGTGGCCTTCACACTGATCAAAAATCTCAGCTTTTACTGCATCTGCACCTTCAGCATTGTACGGATTGTAGATAGGTACGCCATTAAATGCAATTCCAACTGGTCCCATGGGCAGTTTTGTATTTTTACTAGCTAAAACCGGCTTTAGTGCGAATTTAAATTTGTAATTCTGTTGTTTTATTGTATTTGGATTGGCTGGATTTGGAAACTCTCCAGTTTCATGAGGGGGCATCCCGTTACTTTCAACATAGATATAATCTAAGTCTGAAGTTACCTTTACATTCTTAGAAAATAGTTCTGGCGTGGTCTCAGGTTTCTGTTCAACGATTTCTTCAACCTTTGGTGTATCCTGTTTTTCCTCTTCAAGAAAATCCGATTCATTCTCATAAAAAGATCCAACATTATTGGTGGCTGTTTTTTCCACCACTTCTAGCGTTTCATTCTTTTCTTTAGCTACGGTTTTTTCCACAGCTTGGTCTTTCTTTTCTGCAGAGGAACTGCATCCAAGAAGTAGCATCAAAATTGCAAAAATTACAAAGTATTTTTTCATAAATGTGGTACAGTAATTGAGTTTAAATGTTTAACTGGTTTTTATCGAACGGGAGGTCGTATATCTATAAAAAACCACTTACCTGAAATTAAGAATTAAGTGATACAAAAAAGTCTCATTTAAAAACTCTTTGATATTAAATCTTCTTATGTCAACAGTACATGCAGAAATAAAGAAATGGGGGAATTCATTTGCGTTTATCATTCCCGCAGAAAAGGTTAAAGAACTGGATCTAGAAGAAGGGCAATCGATAGATGCAGAAATAAATAAATGCGAGAGAATCGACTCATTCGGAATTTTTAAAGGTAAAAAACCGTTCAAAAGAGATAAAGACAAACACGAAGATATCTGGTGATCATTTTGCTTTACATTTTAGACACTTATGCCTGGGTCGAATATTTTACAGGGTCAAAAAAAGGTGAAATAGTCAGAAATTTATTCAAAGAGAAGGCTAATGAATTTCTATCAATTTATTGTACTTTGTCAGAACTTAAAGGATGGTCAATCAAAGAAAATTCTGATTTTTCTAAGGTTTATTCTACGGTAAGGTCCAATTCACATTTAGGGTCTATCTCTTTGGAAGAATGGATTGATGCTGCAGGAATAAAATCAGAAATGCGAAAAACAAGAAAAGATTTTGGTCTAATTGATGCGTTGCTTTTAGCTAAACAGAAAAAATATAATTGTAAGGTAATTAGTGGTGACCCTCATTTTGAGAATTTAGAAAATGTAGTTTATTTGAAATAATTTTTTTAAGCTGTAAGCCTAAAACCTTTTGTCGCTAGTCTTCCTTTTACTTCGTTTGCAGTACTCCTAAATCCATCGTACTTTCTTCTCATTTCATTATCTAGCACTTGGGGTCTTGAACTTCTGAAAGCTATTCTAAACCTGTTTTTAAAACCACTAATCTCTGCTGCAGCTTTTTTTACTTCATCTGGCGTATAGCGTTCTTTAGCAAGTTCCCTTAAACTTTTTAGAGCAGCCATTTTCAACAGCCTGCCTCTGAAAAATCCAACTTCATAATCAATCATTTCTTGTATAATTTTCCTCCCGGCATAAATTTTCACTTCTTCGGGAACATTTGAATTACGAATTAGATCTCTAATGCAGTCATCCAATCTTCTATTAACTTCATGCCTAATAT
>JACPAS010000016.1 GCA_016180665.1 Microcaldota archaeon | reverse complement strand
AGTTGCCTAGTGTCTTCACTTTCTCATAAACCTATTAAGCCATTCTGACTCTTTTGTTTTTCTCATGTCTTTAGTTTCTTCTATTCTTAACCATCTAAATTCAGATTTCTTCCGTACTTCTATGCGTCCAAAAGTCTGAATCTTAAAAACCACACAAGGAATTAAATTTTTCTTCTTCCTGCTGCCAGCATTATAAAAAAATTCAGCTATCGGTTCTCCAATCTCAACATTATTCTCCAAAATTTCCGAAAGTTTAGCCTTTAACTTTGCAGTTATGCTTTCTCCACTTAAAACGAGTACACATGGAGTCTCTACTCTGTTAATCCCATGCTCATCTTGAAACACTCTAAATAGAATTCGTCCATTATCTTCTATAATTCCGCATGAAAGAGCCTTTGGTAAAGGCTGGAATGTGTTCATTCTTTTTCTCATAGTTTTACCAGTCCCCTCAGCTTCTCACACGCTTGGCGATGTTTTTCCGTTCATTGGAGCTTCAGTTCATTCAATTTTCTTTAGTGAAGAATAATTAAAAAGCAGGCTATAAGAAATAGTTTAAAACAAGAAAAGCTCCTCCACCAACAAGCGCGCTGAATGGAATTGTTATTATCCAGGCTAATATAATATTTTTACTTACACCCCAACGGACACTTTTGGGATTTTGAGTTGAACCTACGCCCATTATAGAGCCAGCTATTGCATGTGTTGTACTTACAGGAATACCAATACTTGCCATGTAAACTAAAACTACTCCTCCAGCAGTCTCAGCGCAAAATCCCTGATATGGTCTTAGCTGAGTAATTTTATGTGCCATGGTCTTTACTATTCTCCATCCTCCAAGCCATGTACCCAAAGAAATTGCAATATGACATGCGAGAATTACCCAAAGAGGGACATCAAAATCTGTTAAGTAACCACTTACAATTAATAGAATGGTTATTATTCCCATGGTTTTTTGCGCATCATTGGTTCCATGAGTTACTGAGTAAAAAAATGCCGAGAACATCTGAAGTTTTCTGAACCAATTGTTTATCTTTTCAGGAGTGCTTTTACTGAATATACGCATTATAATCAATCCGAGTAAAAATGCTGATATAAAACCTATTAATGGAGAGGCCACTATGAATACCAACACCTTAGTTATGCCCTCAAATAAAAGGATATTTGTTCCTACTGCAACTGATGCAGCGCCTATTAAACCTCCAATAAGAGCGTGACTGCTTGAAACAGGAATTCCAAAATACCAGGTGAGTATGTCCCAAACAATAGCACCTATAAGCGCTGCAAGAACCATAACTATGAAAGTTTCTGCTGGCAGAATTGTCTGAATAACCTTAGTATCTATAATTCCTTTACCGATTGTAGCTGCAATTGCAGTTGAGAAAAACAATGGTCCGATTAAATTTCCAACAGCTGCCATGGAAACTGCTTGCATAGGCGTCAATACCTTCGTTGCAACTACTGTGGATATTGCATTTGCACTGTCATGGAACCCATTAATGAAGTCAAATGCTAAAGCCATTAATATGGTGAAAACTAATAATTCGATCATTATATCAACTATGTTTCATTACAATGTCGGATATGTGCTGGGCTGCATTATCAACTTTATCAGTTGCAGATTCCAGACAATCCAGGATTTCCTTCTCCTTGATAATTTCCAAAGGCTCATTTTTCTTGAATAGTGCAGTAATTGCTTTTATGTAAGCTTCATCTGCCTTGTTTTCCATTTGTTTGATATTTTTGCAGTGATCATTGACTTTATGGTAATTTTTTGAATGGCTTATTGATGCTACTGCATTTTTTAGTTCCTTGGTCTGGTTTACCAGCACTTCTGCTAAATGGACCATCGGGGGAGTCGGTTCCTTTATCCCATAAGCAACCAATAAAATAGATACATTGTCTATTAAATCGGTTATATCATCTAATGCAGTTGCCAATGTTGAAATGTCACTATGGTCAATAGGAACGATGAAAGTTTTGTTTAACGCAGTATAAACATCACGCATAAGTTTATCCCCTTCATGCTCCAACTCCTTTATTCTCTCAGATCGTTTTTCTACATTTGAATAGTCTGCGAAAAGTTCAACTAGAGACTGAGAAGCTATATGGGCAGTCTCAGCCTGTTTCAGCATTAGATCAAAAAAAATATTGTCTTGAGGTACTAAAAAACGTTTTATTCTTGCTAATGGCATTTTAAATCAACCTCTAAAATTTTTTTAAGTCTAACAATCTCTAACCCTTTTGAAACTTACCTGAAAATATTAATGAGAATAGATTTTTATAGGTTGTGAATCATGAAATAATAAACCGGTGGGCACTTGAAATATATCTTATTTGTTTGTACTGAAAACTCTGCAAGGAGCCAGATAGCAGAAGCATTTTTCAATTTCTATAATAAGAATCCACAATACCTTGGAATAAGTGCTGGAATACAACCTGCTTCTTCAGTAAAACCAGATGCACTAATAGTAATGCAGGAAAAAGGAATAGATCTCTCAAAAGCCCAGCCGAAGCTACTTACTTCAGAAATGACTAATAAGGCTGAGAAAATCTTTACTATGGGTTGTATAAAAACCTGTCCAATTACTCCTCCTGAAAAAACCGAAGACTGGAATTTGGACGATCCTGCGGGTAAGCCTATAGACAAATTAAGAGAAGTAAGGGATGAAATAGAAACCCGTGTTAAAAAACTAATTTTAACTATTGTATATAGCAAACCCGATTAATATTGCGGTTTGTTACATACCATTCCACGAATGAATTAACATAATAACTTGTCGCATTACTTTCGTGGAATGCTATAATTGAAAAACTATCTTAAATACATTTTCCACTAAATCCACGTACCGAAATCTACAAACGGCGAAGATTCTTCGAGCAGTTTGTAATGTCTGCATTTCGAAACTAATCGAGTATGTTCGTAGTGTTTAGCACCAAAATTCGTATCTTTCAGAATGTAGTTGGTGTACTTAAGCCGTCTATTAAGCTTATTTTGAAGCTACCTCAGTTACATTATGTAGCAAACATCCCGGAGCAACCCAGTCCTTTTGTTTATAGATATCCTTCCCAACAAACTCTTCCCAGTCAGTAGCTAATCTATTTATTTTTTCTTCATAAGTTGATTTTAGGGATTCATCTAAAAATTCGAATGGGCAGAATTTATAAATTCCAGCACCTCCCTTCCAGACAGCAAGCTCAACCATTGCAATCTCGTTGTTAATTCTAGGTGCTGCCTCTGCAACAATATCTCCGGCCTTTACATAATCACCATCTTTTACCGCAAGGTTAACAACATGCTCAAAACTAACAATCCATTCAGATCCTTCCGGATAAAAGTTAATTCCCCAATCTTGTGTATGCTCGAAAAATCCAATCTGTACAGTGCCATCAACAGGTGCACGTACCTCAGTTTCCATCGGCACATAAAACCAATACTCTATATTGCTTCCTGCTGGATCATCTTTTCTTTGTCCTTTGGCTCCAAACTCTACAAATGCCCATTTATTCATAACATAATTATCCTCAAAAAGAAGTTTTTTACTAAACATAAGATCTCCGGCAAGATTTGTTTGTTTATTCCAGGGTTCTATGTTTACTCCTAAATTTTTCAGGACTGGGGGCTTGTCTGTTTATTGGTTACTTTGAAGTTCATTTGAAGATTTTATTAGTGATTTATCACCTTGGATGTTCCCGGACGTTGCATCTTCTCCTCTAATCAATCTCTCAGCATTCTTATACGCAAACTTTTCCTGTACTGCTGGATCAAGCTTGCCAATAAATGCTCTTGCAATCTTCACTTGCATCTGCCCTACCTCTAGATCATAATTCCACACCGCATCCCCCCGATCGGTTCCCCACAGAACTTGATCAGGATATTGTTCAATAAGCGATTTCCAGTCTTTTACTCCCCGATCAACAACAATATCAAATTTATTGTTCATAGTTTCAAGATATTCCTTTTTACTTTTTCCAACATATCTCTCAAAAATTTCCCTCTCCCCTCCAAAAAACTCATCAATTCCATAGTAAACATTAGGATATTTGCTGAGTATGTCTTCCACTTCTTCCACAGAAAGCTGATCTCCATGCCAAATGAAAGTAATATCTGGATTCTGTGAAAGTATTTTTTCAAATTTTTCTTTGTGGCCATGCCCAAGATGAAAATAAACAACTAGATAATCCTGTCTTACCAAAGGATAAATCGCCTGTAAGCGTGGTGAATCAGGAGGAAGTTCCGGTGATCCACCATTTTCGCGCTCATAAAGGCCGATCTCACCATAACCTTCAAACAATCCAGGATAAACTGCCAGCATATCCTCCAGTGTTTCTGCATCTACGGTAGGAAATCCATCAGGTTCGTTATCGTTTCCCGGAGACATAATAAAAGGAGTGAACAGATCCGGATACTGCTGCATTGTTCTGTTCCAGATTTCCAGCTGATATGTAGATATTTTGCCCTCGTAGACTGGAAAAAAAGCAAAATTATCATGTGTTCCTTCGCGTTCCAGAGTACAGATTATCTCACTCATTTTGACGTTCCAGCCAAGAAGAGCTTGCGGTCCGCCAAATCTTCCTTCCGGCGCTTGATCTGTAGGAAAATCATCTTCTTCTGGAGACCAGTCTGGAATAGAAGGAATATGTAAATGCGTATCGGTTAAGGGCCCTTGATAATAGGAAGAAGGATAAGATGGTTTTGGGATATCTGCACAAAGGGTTGCGTTCAATGCTGCATCAATTCTCTTCTTCCATACTACTTGTTTAAAAGTAAGTTCAACTTCTTCTGGCTGGTTATTTTCAGAATTGTCTTCAGAGAGTGATTCGCTGCTGGCGTCATTGACTTCTGGTGCTTTTATTATAGAAATTTCACTCTCAAGCACATTAGAGGAACTTTGTTCCTGTGGAAATTCTTCTGTTGGGGATTTCAGGATTTTTTGCTCAGCTTGTTGCGTACAGCCACTAACAAAAACAAAAAATACTAAAAAAAGCAATAATAAATTTCTCATAATGTGCTTAATATGATAAAATTTATATATTAGTGAACTCAGAAGCATACAACCTCATCACCTTCTTTTTTTGAGAAGTTTGCAAGCCTGAATCCATTCCAGATTGCTTCCATATCACTGGTCGAAATTACAATTCCAAGTTTCATAAAATCACCCGCTCTCCAACTCTTTTTTCATTTTTTGATATTCCTTTTTCGATATCTCGCCTTTTGCATATCGTTGCTTCAACAGTTCAGAACTCGTTACAGTTCTGCCAGCTCCTGTAAAACTGCTTTAAATCCCATGAATTCCACTGGTCTATTTGACCAGTGGTCCATAGGTGTACCTAGTAGTGGAATTCATGATCTGTCAAAAAGCTATTAGCGAGCGCACCTCACAAAGTGAGCATGCCACCCGTCTATGACGGGTGGTGTGTGCGAGCTTTTTGACAGGATTTCATTTTATCTACAGTGTATAGTAAATCTATCAAGTTTTTATTTATAATGTTGGACTTGCCACACTCTTCCTTGGGTTGTAATCCTAAAATTCAATATTGCCCTTCTAAAATTGGAACCTTTAGTTTGGCAAGTATAATCATTTATAAACATTTATATAAACAATAATATTGATATAAAATGCTTAGAACTGAAAAAGCCATGCTATCTGGAGCCGTTAGTCGTTTTAGCCCTGCAAATTTACGACCTCTTCGTGAACCACTAATTGAATTGCCGGTCAAAAAAAGAACAAGAATCGAGATTTTTGATGGAATTAAATTTCAAATCCCATTATGTGCAAACGGTTCAAGAGATTTAGCGCACATGTCTGATGAAGATCTTGTTGATTATGCACAGGCAAAAGTCGACCATTTCAATTTGAGAAATAGGACAGAGCTTGAAGAAGTTGATCCTTCCTTAGTTAAAGAATTAAGAGATGCAGATTTGTTTTATCAAATCGAATGGGTAAATGCAAAAACAAGAAAAGAAACCTTTGATGGAATTGAATTTGATGTTCCATTAAGAGGAATAAACATGAGAGATTTAAAAGCAATGGACAATGTGTTTATTTTAAGATATGCACAGGCAAAAGTCAACCATTTCAGAATGAGAAGCACTCATGATATGCAAAAAGGAGAAGGAAAAGATAAAGTATTGGAAGAAGAATTAAGAAGAAGAGATTTATTAAAAGAAATAAAATGGAATAGAAATGACTTATAGTTAGTATTTTCTCCTAATTCTTTGCTTACCTGTAACTGAGGGATGGGTGTAAACGTTTCTAGCCGGAAATGATATTTCGATACTTTCCTGATCAAATCTTCTTTTGAGTGCCTTGATAAATTCATGTTTTATCAAATAACCTGCAGTAAATTCCTCTGCACGCAGAATAATAGTGAAATTAATATTCGAATCACCAAACGTATGATATCGAATAAAAGGCTTGAAAATTTTTACAGCCCCAGAAACGTTTTTTTGAATTTGTTCTGCTACTTGATTAGTTATTTTTTCGACTTTTTCCAAATCTGAATCATAAGCAACCCCGCACTCTACAAGTACTGCTATTTCCTTATTTGGTAAATAGGTATTAACGACAACAGACTGAGAGAGCCTTGAGTTTGGTATTATCACAATAGTGTTTGGAAGCGTCCTAATTTTTGTTGATCTCCAACTAATATCCTCAACATAACCGCTTATCTTGTCTCCTGGTACTTCAATAAAATCACCCACCTTCACAGGGCTTCCAGAAACAATATAAATGCCTGCAAAAAAGTTTGATAAACTATCCTGAAGTGCTAGGCCTACGGCCAAACCACCAATACCAAGAGCTGCGATAATTGGAGTTACCTCTATCTGAAAATAATCCAAAATAACAAGGAGGGCCAATAAATATACGATACCGCTCAATACGCGGCTTATTAATTGCGGGGGACTTTTCATGGTCTTTATGTGCCACTTGGATCCATCTAGGAATAAAAGATGAAACCAATTTCTGTATCGCGTTGGCAACTAATAAAACACCTATAACAAAAAATAGACTCGTGATAATATCCATATGAGGATTAAATAGTTGAATAGAAAATATGGCTAAATAAACTGCAACAAGAATTACAGCATCTTCCAAAGTTCTTTCCAGAACATTTACTATGGCATCATCTACATCTGTTTTCGTGTTTTCCACTAGTTTTTTTATTTTCTTTTGAATGAAGTAGTGTAAAAATCTAGATGTTATTATCCCCAGAAGAAGAATACTTATTGCAAGAAGGACATCATTACCTACCAATAATCTTAAGCTATCAATATATTCGTTTAAAGAAACCATAACGCATCTTATACTAAGAGAACATATAAAAAATAATTCGTTCCACAATCAACGTTAGCAATTTCCACGATCGTCGAAAAATAATTCACAGTATCCATAAGTGGGCTTCTATTTTAATTTATTTCTTAATCATACCTAAATATGAAAGAATATCTTAGTATTTGTTGCATAAGCCAGTCTTTTCTTCCGTATATAGGCGGCTTGGCAAGATACGTAGAATCTCTAGGAAAACAATTTCTTAAACATGGTCATGAATTCAAGGTGATGCATTTCAAAACAGCCAATATCGATCCGATAGATTTTTCTGAGGGGATTGAGGTCATTAGAGTCAATGTACTAAATCTTGGAGAAGAGACTTTAATCAAATATATGGAATTCAAAGAAACAATCCTGAATATAACTCATAATCAATGTGAACGAAGAGACCCCACTGCAAGCAGCTGGGGTATACCTCATTCGTTCACAACTTCACAAAATGTTACCGCAGCAAGCTGCGGGGTATCA
>JACPAS010000015.1 GCA_016180665.1 Microcaldota archaeon | reverse complement strand
CTATACCAAAACAATTAATACTCGGTAATTAATATTATAATGGCTACTTTTTCGATTTTTATTCGATAGATTTATAAATTGTGTAGCCCTTAACTATATGTGATCAAATGTCTCATATAGAAATCTACAAAATTAAGGGAAAATTCTATAAATATGAAGTTAAGAATTTCAGAGTAGGTAAACAGGTCAAACACAGGAAAAGGTACCTGGGTCCTGTTTCACCTTTAAATAGTAAGAAAAATGTTGGAAGAAAACCGTCTATCTTTGTAAGTGATTTAACTCAAGGAGAGAAGCATGAACTAAGGCAGGCAAAAAGAAATGAAAGTGCCTTTATAAGAGATAGAGCAAAGATAATTCTCCTCTCATCTGAAGGGAAAAATGCTAAAATAATATCAGGAAAATTACAGAAAGAGTATGCAAAAATACTAAAAATAATCAGTGACTTCAATAAAAAAAGGTTAGAAATATTAAAGAGAAAATCATCAGGTGGAAGGCCAAAAAGAATTACAGAAGAACAGATATCTGACCTTATAGAAACTGCAGATAAAATTCCAAGAGAGGTTGGTTTACCTTATAGCAACTGGACTTGTAAATTATTGGGAAAATGGTTTTCTGAAAAATATAATGAAGAATTATCATCTGAATGGATAAGAGTTTTACTAAGAAGAAATGGCATAACCTATACTGTTCCTAAGCATAAAATGATGAAGGCAGATGAAAAACTTAGAGGTGCATTTAAAAAAAACTGAGTTTTCACCTTAGAAACTTAGGAGACACATTAATTATTTTTGAAGATGAGGCAATAGTTAAAATGCACCCAAGCCTTACCAGATGCTGGAGTAAGAAAGGACAGAGAAAAGAAATTCCTTCATATGATAATCATGAGAAGAGAGTTGTTTTTGGTAGTGTTAATCCTCTAACTGGGGAACACATTACTTCATTCTGGGAAACCATAAATCAAATGGGATTTATAGGGCATCTGAATGAACTGAAAAATAGATTTCCTGGTAAAAATATTATTATCTGCCTTGATAACTGTAGAAGTCATTTCACAAAGAAAGTACAGAAGTTTCTTGAGCAGAATAAAAACTTCTTCTTTCTTTTTGTTCCTCCTTATTCTCCTGACCTGAATCCAATAGAAAGATTATGGCAGGTAATGAAAAAAGCAGTCTGCCATAATGCGTTTTTCAGGAGTTTGGAGGAACTCGAAAACGCGATAAAATGTTTTTTCAGTGCGATTACTTTCGACGAAGTCAAATTAACATGCGCGATTTAGTTGGAATGGTATAGAAAAACGCTTTTCCAACTACGAAGAACAGGAGTCCGCCTACATCTACAAGGGAATAAACGGAGTAAAGCAATATTTAAATGATATTTTAGAAGTAGGAGAAACAGTCTATTTCATTGGAGCCAAAGCTCTTTGGCTGGATCCAAGGTTAAAACATTTCCTAATTAAATTTGAGCAGGAAAGAAAAAGAAAAGGAATCCAATTCATGCACATATTTGACTATGAAGTAAAAGAACAAAAACCAGAAATTCTAAACCTGGTTGGTGGGCCTTACAAATTTCTCCCTAAAAATTACTCTAGTCCAACTTCAGTTGATATATTTGGTGATCGCGTAGTCTCATTCATCGGAACTAGACCAGGCCAACTAGCCGAGGAACCAGTCCAATTCGTTATGAAAAGCAGGGCTTTGGCTGAAGGATATAAAAAATTCTTTCAATTTATGTGGGATAGACTCTAGATCTTAGAACAAACAAAAAACCCTCTCTTCAAATTATCTGAAAAATATCCCTTCTCTTTTATTTCTTTTTCCACTTCTATTCTTTGAATATCCTCTATTCTTCTCCACTCCTCGTCATTTGGCAAAGGTTCAAACAAGTCTCTAATTGAACGAATTGAATCCACCATATACTTTGGATCATTAATCTTGAGTTCAGCCTCATAAATAAATTTCTCCTCAACTTTAAAAAATTTCTCCAGCATGTTGTCCCCATTCTCCAAACTAAAACGCACTGCAAACTGTGGAACCACTATCTTGTCAATTTTTTTGCTAATTAATTTTTTAATTAACTGCAGTTTTCTCCTATTTTCCAAACTATTGGTGGCTAAAATTAGCTTTCCACCTTTTTTCAAAATCCTACTCCATTCTTTTAACGCCTTACTAATATCGGGCATATGATAAATCATAAATAAAGAAAGTACTACCTCAAAACTCTCTTCCTCAAACTCCAAATTATCAGCACTTCTTTCAAAAAATTCCAAATTAAGATTTAACTCATCAGACATTTTTTGATTTTTAGCAAACATTCCCCTACTAATATCAATTCCAATAAGCCTTCCTTTATGTTTTCTTTCTTTCCTTAGTTTAACCAGAAGGCTCCCATCACCGCATCCAACCTCCAAAATACTTTCACTTCCACTTAAATTCAATTTATTGACTATTTCTTCATTAATATCCATCTTCGGGACGGCAAAATCAAAAATAGCCCTTCTTACATTTAATCTATCCGGATTCGAGTATTGAACTTGTGCCAAATGTCCGATATCAGTAACCTTCTCAGTCATAATTAGAAATAGAATATGAAAAATAATAAAACTATAGCAAACCAGAAAAATATAATAAAAAGTTACTTATTGAGTTCTTCCAGATCATCAAGAATCTCTAATCCTTCATCTAGTTCCCCATCTTCTGGTAATTCCGGAGGCTCTTCCTGCACTGGTTCAACAACTTGTTCTTCAACAACAGGAACTTCCTTAACTGGCTCTTCTTTCTTAACCTCTTCAACCTTTTTCTCTTCTTTTTTAGGTTCAGCAGTAGTACATCCAGCTAATAAAAGCACTCCGATTAAAGCAAAAACTATCAACATTTTCATGAACTTTTCACCTTCTTAATAAATTCTTTCCAGAAACTCTGGACAGCTTTAATAACATTCTTCTTACCCAGGTTAGTAT
The DNA here is from genome assembly GCA_016180665.1 of Microcaldota archaeon. Taxonomy (GTDB): domain Archaea; phylum Micrarchaeota; class Micrarchaeia; order Anstonellales; family Bilamarchaeaceae; genus JACPAS01. The sequence continues at coordinate 4,917 of JACPAS010000015.1, read as the reverse complement.
TAGCTTTGTTAAACTCCCTCTTTTGGGTTTCAACATCCGCGATAAAATTAACAACATCTTCCTTACTTACTTTTCCATCTTCCAATAGTTCTTCAGCTTCCTGTTCAAGATAATACATCTTGAACTTAATATATTTGTAAGCAGCAGTTCTTAAGTTAGTTGTACAAATTCCGCGTTGTGGCTGCCCCATCCCCATACATTTTCCAGTCTCCTTCTTTATATCCCCAGTCATTCCGGTTACTTCCTTCAAGCACTTCTCAACTTCTTCTCCTTCTTTCAACCAGCATTTTTGTACTGATGTGTAATCCTTAAAACATGATTGCTTTTCGCCTTCCTTCTCCATAGCTCTGCATTCTTCAGGTAAATAAGAAATTTCAATTTCCTTTAGTTGTTCTTTTGGAGTCAAATCTAGCCGGCATTTAACCCTCTCTTTAATATCAGTTTTATATTGGCATTTAAGATTAGATATAGTCTCCGAAACATAATCGCATGGCAATATCTCATCTGGTTTTTTAGTATTTTTATTTGGGCAATCTACAGTCATAGTGCATGATCTGGTTTTTATGTTATCTCCATTACAAGTGCTGAACTCAGTACATGCCCAAGTATCTTCTGTACAGTCCGTACCTAGCGAAGCACTAGCTGATCCACCACTTCCACTTCCTGCAGCAAAAAAAACGGAAAATAAAATCAATCCAAAGAATAAGTTCTTCAATTTCATAACTATTTCTACTACTAAAAACTATTTAAACATTGCTTAGTCAAATTAATCATGGTTAATCCATGTAAACTATGTACTGCTCACTGCTGTAAAGATTATCTAATTACTGTAACCTCTTTTGATGTTTTAAGAGTCATTCGTAATACTGGAAAGAAACCAGATGAATTCTTAGAATTCTCAGATCCACCAATGCTAAATGCAGATGATGAAACAATATTAGAATGCTATGAACAAAATGAGCGTTTTGATTTTGTTTTGGCATTCAAATCTCATCAATGCTACTTCTTAGGAAAAAATAATGAGTGTACTATCCATCAATTTGCGCCCCTGAGCTGCAAACTATACCCTTACAATTCATCAGGCAAGATCACTCCACGTGCATTATGCCCTTTAATATCAAAGGTACTCTTCAAAATAGATCCCTCAAGTGCTTCACATGCTAGATCTTATATGGCTCAGTTGAAAGAATACAAGCAAATCGTTGCAAAATGGAATAGATCACATGGAAAAAAAAGCGAGTGCCTTAATTTTCTCCTCCAGGAGTCGTATTCCCTCCAAAAGTCTTTTAAATTCTAAGTCAGTAAAGTATTCACAATTTTTAAGTGAATTCTAATTGATATAGAGGTGCACTACTATGAGAAATACAATGTGGTTTGAAGAACTAGACAAAAAAAATTTAGCAGAAGCAGGAGGAAAAGGAGCTAACCTAGGTGAAATGACAAAGGCAGGTTTTCCGATACCACCTGGTTTTGTAGTCACTAGTGGAGCTTATTTCAAACACCTCGATGCAAACAACCTTAGAAACCCAATCGCAGCAGTTCTAAGTTCCTTAGATGTTAACGACTCCGACAAATTAGATCAGGCATCAGATAAAATAAAAAAACTAATTATGGACGGAAGAATGCCAGATGATATCAGAAATGATGTAATCTCAGGTTACAAAAAACTATGTGACAGGGCAATGAAAGAAGTTTATGTGGCAGTCAGGTCAAGTGCAACCGCAGAAGACTTGCCTACGGCTTCCTTTGCAGGCCAGCAGTCTACTTATTTAAACATAAAATCTCCTGAAAATGTAGTTCACGCAGTAAAAATGTGCTGGGCATCTTTATTCGAGCCAAGAGCAATTTTCTATAGAGTCCAGAATAATTTTGAACATATGAAAGTCGGACTCGCAGCAGTAGTGCAACAGATGATCCAAAGCGAAAAATCCGGAGTAATGTTCACAGTAGATCCTTTATATGAAGACCCAAGCCTTCTTGCAATTGAGGCAGGTTATGGATTAGGAGAAACAGTTGTGAGCGGTCAAATAACTCCAGATACTTATCGCGTAGATAAAAATGTATTTAAAATAATTGACAAATCCATCTCAAAACAAACCTGGATGTTAGTTAAACTTAATGACAAGAACGTCCACGCAGATATAAAAGATGAAATGCAGGACAAACAAAAAATCTCCGATTCAGAAATACTTGACCTTGCAAAAATAGGTGCAAAAATAGAATCCCATTATCAGTTCCCGCAGGATATCGAGTGGGCAATAGAAAAAGGCAATTTATACATAACTCAATCCCGTCCAATTACCACTTTAAAAGAATCTAAGGAAGGAAAAACCGAATCAAAAGAATTAAAGGAGGAAAAACCAATGGACATTTCAAAAGCAAAAGTTCTGTTAAAAGGTTTAGGATCATCTCCAGGCATAGGTATGGGGAAAGTAAAAGTACTCATGAGTGCAAAAGAAATAAGCAAAATGGAAAAAGGAGAAATTTTAGTAACCGATATGACTACTCCAGATTTTGTTCCTGCAATGAAAAAATCTGCTGCAATTATCACCAATACTGGCGGAATGACCTCACATGCTGCAATCGTTTCCCGTGAATTAGGAATTCCATGTATAGTTGGGACCAGTACCGCGACGCAAATTCTAAAAACCGGTCAGGAAGTAACCGTAGATGGTACTCATGGAATGGTTTATGAAGGAAAAATCGCAGTTGCAGAAGAAAAATCTGAAGCTTCAGGCCCAAAATATGTTGGTGGAGAAGCACCAATAACCGGTACTAAAATCTATGTTAATCTGGCAGAAGCAGAGCTTGCAGGAAAAGTTTCCAAACTTCCGGTTGATGGTGTTGGTTTACTTCGCGCAGAATTTATGATTGCGGATATTGGAAAACACCCAAGAAAAATGTTCGAAGATAAAAAACAACAAGAATTCATTGATAGACTAGCAGATGGGTTGAGAAAATTTGCAGCTGCATTTTATCCCCGTCCAGTAGTTTATCGGGCTACGGATTTCAAAACAAACGAATACAGAAATTTGGAAGGCGGAGAGAAATACGAACCAGTTGAGGCAAATCCAATGATGGGTTACCGCGGCGCTTCCCGTTACATAGAAGAACCAGAAATCTTTAAGATGGAATTACTAGCTATTAAAAAAGTCCGTGAAGAATTTGGTTTGAGAAACCTCTGGCTAATGATTCCATTCGTTCGACGCGTTGGAGAAATGCGTGCTATAAAAGACATTATGCGCTCTGTTGGTCTCTATCAGACTCGCGACTTTAAACTCTGGATTATGGTTGAAGTTCCAAGTACTGTTTTCTTAATTGATTACTTCTGCAAAGAGGGAATTGATGGAATTTCCGTAGGGACAAATGATTTGACTCAATTGATCCTTGGGATTGACCGTGATAATGCAACATTAGCCAAAGGCTTTGATGAGAGAAACGAAGCAGTTATTCGCGCCTTAAAACACGTGATTGAAACATGCAATAAATACGGCGTTACTACGTCTCTATGCGGCCAAGCTCCTTCTGTATATCCGGAATTTGCAGAGAAATTAGTAGAATTCGGAATTACAAGCATGAGTGTAAACCCGGATGCTGTTGAGAGAACAAGAAAAATAGTTGACAGTGCTGAGAAGAGGATCATGCTCAAGCGACTTGCGAAAATTGCTTCTCATATGAAACTAACCCAGGAAGATGATTTGAGGGATATACAAGAAGAGTAAATCCTATTTTTATATTCTTCTTTTCAAATTTATACTATAACCTAGTTAGTGAAAGCTATGAAGATAATACTACAATTCCCTGATCCGTTTGAACAGCAGAGAAGCGCTCAAATCTCTAGAAATTGCATTAGAAAAGTTGGTGAATACATTTGAGGATAATACTGCAGTTTCCTGAAGGACTAAAACAACAGGCCTTAGAATATGTAAAAAAATACGAAAAAGAAGGCCATGAAGTATTCATAGCTTCAGCTCCATGTTATGGTGCGTGTGATCTTTGTTTAGATGAAGCAAGATGGGTAAAAGCAGAAAAAATCATTCACTTCGGCCATGCGCCATTCGTTAAGAAAAAACTTCCAATTGAAGTTGAGTATGTTGAATATTATATTGACTTCCCACTAGAAAAACTAAAAAATCTCCTTTTGCCTCTAGAACCTTATAAGAGAATTGCAATTACGACAACTACCCAATATGCAAACAAAATCGAAGAAATAAAAAACTTCTTCAAAGAAAACGGTAAAATACCTGTCACAGAAAAAGGTTATTGGGCAATAAACGAAGGTCAGATTCTTGGTTGTGATGCTTCTTCAGTAAAAAAACTAGAAGGAAAATTTGATGTAGTAATATTCATAGGAGAAGGGGATTTCCACCCATTAGCAATAGATACTGATAAATCAATATTCACAATCCATCCACAAACTGGAGTAGTAAGAGTTTTCACTGGCCAGATAGAAAAACTGAAGAAAAAAAGAAAAGGCTCAATCCTCAAAGCAATTCACTCAAATACTTTTGGAATTCTTCTAAGCACAAAAGTAGGTCAATTCAATTTGAAAATAGCCCAGTGGGCCAAATCCGAACTGGACAAAAGAGGAAAAAATGCATTGGTTCTAGTTGCAAATGAACTTGAGCCGCTTCCAACAAATAATTTTTTAATCTTTGACTGCTATGTAAACACAGCCTGCTTAAGAATAGCAGATGACACTGAAGAATTTGGAAAGCCAATTGTAAATATTGATATGCTTAGAGAAGTCTTCAAAGTTTGGGATGAATTAGCCAAAAATCAGAAGGGATAGAATGACCGAAGAAATAATCACTAAAACTAATTTAGATTTGAAACTTTTAAGCAGGGGAAAAGTCCGGGACACCTATATTCTTGACAATAATTTATTGATGGTTTCAACTGACAGGATAAGTGCAT
>JACPAS010000012.1 GCA_016180665.1 Microcaldota archaeon | reverse complement strand
TTTACGGATTTTTTTGTTGCCTTAAGATCAACAATGAACGCAACACAGTTATCGTATTCAATCATTTGAATGAATTTTTCAGTCTTTAATGGAGATATTAATATCATATAGACACCTTGAAACGTTCGTTGGCTGACCTTGAATGCTCTGCATTCAAGAATCGCACGTTAATTTGATTTAATGCACTTTCAGTAAATATTGTGGTTCTTCCTGCGTGAGTTCCAGGAGCCAAATGTCTTACCTGCAAATCTTTCGCAGAGACTACATCCACACCAGATAAGTTTCCAGCTGCTTTAAACTGGCCATCTGAAACCACAATTAAAACAGACTTTGGAACATGAGATTTTTTACTTCTGTGTCTTACACCAGAAATAGATTTTGATTTTTCTTTAGATTTTTCAACAAGGGAAAACAATTTTAAATGCTCAAAAAGTTTTATAACCTCTTTTACTTTTTTCATTTTTTCAAAGGAGTTTTCCAATATAAAAGGAGAGTCGATCGCACCGTGGTTGCGATTATTCACTAAAATCTTATTAGAGGTTGTTGCAATTGCAGAAGCAAGCGCCTTCATGTATTCTTTATTATTCATTTCCTCTACTATAACTTCTTGGGGTTTTGGAGGATGAGCTCTTCTACCTTTTACTGCCTGTGGAATTCTTTTTACTTTTCCTAACTGACCTTTTGGAAGAACTTCATGTGGAAGCCTTGCAATACCTTTGTTTTTGACTGCACCAAAGTCTTCTTTTCTACCCCTGTATCGTGCACTTGTCTCTAAACCTGCAAATCTATAGGCACCTTTTGGTTGGTAAAGTTTGCTTTCTTCACTTAGGACTGCTCTTTTGATTAGGTCTTCTCTGTATTCAGTAGAAAATACTTCTGGTAATTCTACCTGTTTGAGAACTTTTCCTTCAATTGAGTATAGATTTGTCTTCATAGTTTATCACTTTGGATCTAAGGAGATAAAAGATACTGATGGCTCTTTTACTTGACCATATGATCTTACCCCTAAACGTAATTTTACTAATCTCCTTGTTGGACCTGGCACAGATCCTTTTACTACTAGATAATTGTTTTTTACAAAACCATAATGTGGAAATCCACCGGATGGATTTATTTCATCAATATTTTCACCGATTTTTAAAATAGATTTATTTAATTCAGTTCTCTTGTGATAGCCGGTTTGACCTGCTTGTGGAACAGTATATAATACATATGCTGGATGCCATTGACCTAATGTACCAACGTGCCTTCTTTTACCTGTTGCTTTTCTTCTTTGGAGTGAGACACCGAAACGCTTTACCGCACCCTGCCAGCCTTTTCCTTTTGTAATTGAGATAACATCAACAAATTCACCTGGCTTGAAAACGTCTTTTATTTTTAGCTCTTTTCCTAAAAGAGATTTAGCATATTCCATTTTTTCTTTTGAATCTTTTCCGCCTAAACCAATTTCCATTTTTTCAGGATGGTTCTGTGAAATAGAAGTTTTATCTGGCTGTGCAAAAACCAAAAGACGAACTTCCTGAACTTTTGATTCGTCCACTGGCTTCTTGGTTTGCTTTTTAATGTTTAGAAGTTTTAAGATTTTTTCATCTGAAACTAAGATATCTCCTGCAGAATTTTTATTTGAATAATAACGGACTCCATAAACATATAATGGGGGCACCTCGATTACGGTTGCTGCACTTATTACTTCCTGGCCTTTTGATGGGGACTCTGTATGATCTATATGCGCAACATGAGTCATTCCTACTTTGAATCCTGCAAAACCCAATATTCTTTTATCTGAATATGATTGCCAGTAAACTGAATCTGACGTCGCACGTTGCCTTGGACGGAATGCCATTGAACCTTTACGAGGTTTATTTATGTCTGTCATTTATAGAACACCAGTTCTAAGAGTAAACTTTTTTACAAAAGATACACAACGCATTGCCCTCTACTGAGGGATGCCCGACTATAAAAAGCGGTAGAGGAATTATAGAGACAAATATTTATAAATCAATTTGAACGAAGAGAGTCGATGACTTTCGCATGCAAAGTATGCGAACAGAGATATGAATTAAGCAACCTTTCTTGCAGGTTCTAACTCAAATGAATGCCATCCATCTGCTTCCTCGGCTTTTGCATTGTATTTAGCCGAAAGTTCCCTATTTCCAAGATTGGAATAACAAGCTGAGAGACCGTGGCAAATCTCTGCTTGGACTCTTGTATCAGAAATTGGCTTTGGAACAAGTGGAATAATATTACTCACACTTCGAATTGTCTCTCCTTCTATTTCTTGATTTAATGAGTATGCCTGTTTACTATATTGAACCGCAGCTTCTTTCATCCCAAGTGAAGAATAGCATTTGGCCAATTCAATACAAAGTTCCATCTGGGATTTAAGGCTCAGCTCAAACATCTGAAGCCTTTTTGTATAGTTTATGATTGCATTGTACAATAGCGATTCTAATTTCTTTCTTAATTTTGGAGATGAATCAAAAGAATAAGCTTCTTTCATCTGCTCTGCAGCGCAGTGATAAGATTTTGCCGCATCTAGGAAGCCACCAACCAGCTCGTGAGATTTAGCTTCTTTGGAATAGGATTCTGCAACTCTCATCATTCTGTTTGCAAGTTGAACGGCACTGCTGAAGAAAGCTTTTAATTTTCTAATCAATGTTACTGATGACTTTTCCTGTTTCTCAATAATCACAGTAGGGGCTGGAAAAACCAATCCTCTAATTGGACGAACTGCAGGTAAAATCATAGGTACACACCTTAGTAATAATTTTAACAAATATTTATATTACTGCTCTTCTTGTGTGAACACTAATCGTAGCATTGAATTTTTTCTTCAGAAAATCTTTTGCAGCTTTTATTCTTTCTCCTTCTTTTCCAATTGCAATGCCACGGTCTTTTTCAGCAACTGTCAGAAAGACTGCCTTGTCACCCATTGCTTCACGGGTTTCAACTGATAAAATTTCAACATTACTGAAAAAATTACGCACAAATTCTTCAAGATCAGAGCTGTTTGCAATGACGACGACTCGTCGTTTAAAGAATCTGTTAAGGCGTTCTATGTTTGAGCCTTTTTTTCCTATTGCCTTTCCTAAATCAGATTTAGAGACTAAGTATATTATTGAATAAGGAGTTAAGACGTAATCAGTTGCTATGATGTTTGTTAATTTCTCAAACTCTGAAAGATATTTTAGATCATCACTATCAAATTCGACCATATATACTGCTCCAACAAATTTTTTCAGACTTCTTATATTTTCTTAGTTAGACATTTGCTCTCGCAAGTGTCAGCAGTCACCTGCTTTTCCATGTACTTGATTATTTATTAGGGTGAGCATAAAAACCAACAAATTAAGAATCATAAAAAAATTAGTGCTACTTTTTCTTTGTAAGATCCATTATATTGGAGGAACCGACTTCATAAACTGAAAGAATCGCAACTGGATATGGCTTTCCGCAGATAGAACCAAGTTCCAATGAAGAACCCTCGAAATTTAAAATTGGAGTGTTTGAAAGTTCAGCATTTCTTGTTACTATATCCTTTGATGCCTTCGGAGTGTTAGCTGAAATAACAAACAGCTTAGTCTTTCCAATTAATGAATTTTTTACTGATTTCTTGGACCCGAATTCTACTTTCCCACTTTCTACAGCTAAACGAAGAGCCTGAGAGACTGGGCTTTCTCTTTCTTTTTTTGATTTTCTTCTGCGAACTAATCTTCTCTTAGGATGCTCTTCAACTGTTTCTTCCTGAATTGGTTTTGATTGCTCATCAGTTTCTGTGTTTTCCTCAGTTGTTTCTGCGCTTTCTTCTGGCCCTTCTTCAATACCTTCAGTTGTTTCTTTTTTTCTAACCATAAAAATTTCACCTTTGTTTTTCTTTAAATAAATTTTTATATTTGAACGAAAAGTTCGTTCAACCCATAAAAATCTGCCTCATTCTCTCTTAATTCTGATTTTTATATTTGACAGTGGATTCCCTGTCAATTCATTTGGCTTCACCTATAGAGTTATTTACTCTTTTTAGATTTAATTGCAACCTTTATTTTACCAGTCCCCACTGGAACTGTCTGGCCAACTATAATATTTTCTGTTACTCCTATTAAATTATCGCTCTCAGAATTTGCAGATGCATTTACAAGATGTTTAACTGTTTCTTCAAAGGCTGCGCGAGCAAGAACTCCAACACGCTCACCGCTTAAACCATGACGGCCTATTGATTTTACCGTTCCTGAAAAGCACATTGCATCAGCTATAAGCATGATGTGACGGATATCCACGAAGAGTTTCTGCATATCCATAACCTGCTTTATTTCCCTGATTATGGAATTTCGTGCTGCTTCGATACCGAAGACTTTCTCAATAGCTTTTATATTATTTGTGTAGATTCTTGTCTGGTCTACTGCAGGGTGTTCTATAGGACCCACTAGATTAGAGCCAGCTGCACGTATGAAATATTCATCATTGTCTCTAATAACAACTGCACGTGTAATTCCTTTTATTCCTTTTACAACTGTTTCCCTAATTTTATTTGTTGTCTTTCTTATAGATTTTAGGCTTACATCAACTTCTTCTCCACTTGTTTTCTTTTTCTGCTTGCCAAACTGGATTATAATTCTATTATCTAAAACTTTGATGTTTGGATAGGTTAACTCAATGGCTTTTTTGAGAGCTGCAAATGTAACACCCAAACCTTTGGCTTCTTTCTCATTGTAAATTACTGCAATTGTTCTGTCTGATAGATCATCTTCAACAGTAGCGACTTCAGAAACGAATACTGAACTTAAATCGCGTGCAACTTCTTCAGCCTGTGATGCGCTCCGTGCATAAGAGGATTTTAGATACAACTCAATTAATGGCTTTTTAGGCTCTTTTTTTGAGTCAACAATTTCAATCAACCTCGGAAGACCAGTTGGTACGTGTTCTGCAACACCTGCATAGTGGAATGTACGCATAGTCATTTGCGTACCTGGTTCACCTAAACTTTGTGCAGCTACTACACCAACCGCTTCATAGGGGGTTATTGAAACCTGAAATTGTTTTTTTGTAGTCATAAAAATTTCACCTTCGTATTTTCCTCATATAAATTTTTATATTTGAAATTTTTTGCGAAAAATTCCAATGCCATAAATATCACCATTAACTACCTGCACATGCAACGGCTACCCATGTACGGGACTATTCTTGCATTCTTTGAATGCAAGGGTCGTCAGTTGCCAACATGAACAGTTGACTGTGAGGAACGATGATTATGCAGTATCAACATCATCCTGCTTTGCGAAATCGGCAACTTCTGCTTTTGTTGCATAGACTGGATCTTTTCCGTCTCCACCGTAAACAAACTGAACTATGCTAAGGTCAGCATTTCTCACTGTGAGATCAGGATAAACGATAAGATCCTGTAAGGCGTTTATTAACCTTCTTTGCATGTAACCAGAACGTGCAGTTCTAATAGCAGTATTAACTAATGCTTCACGGCCACCCATTGCATGATGTATAAATTCATATGGTGTAAGGCCCTTCCTAAATGAACTAAAAACAAATCCCCTCTCTTTGCCAGTTAAGACACCTGGTTTGAAGTATGGAAGTGTTCTGCCCCTGTAACCTCTGGCAAGTCTTTTGCTTCTTACTGCTTGTTGTGCAACTATAGCAGACATTTGGATTGCATTAAGCAAACTTCCACGTGCACCAATCTTCGCCATGATTATAGATGGATTTGATATAGACAAATCTTCTTCTACTAATCTTCCTACATCTTCTCTTGCTTTAGCTGTTGCCTGCATTATCAAACCTTCAAGTGTATCTTTAAGGCTTAGACCAGGAGATCGTTCTAGAGTTTTATTTTTATACTGGATAATGAGATTATCAATTTCTCTGTTCAGCTTGTCAGTTAGCTTTTTCAGTTCTTCTGGGGCTTTTTTAGATAGAGAATAGCTTTTCAATGAAACGCTTAGACCACTCATACTTATTACTTCAAGGGCAAGAATAGTAACCGTATCAAGGAATTTTCTTGTATACTCAGGACCATGTAAGATGAATATTTTTTCTAATAATTCACTTTCAATGGCCCTACTTTCAATTGCACCTTTTAGCAGTTTCCCTTTCTGAATTACTATTTCTTCTCCCAATTTTGATTTTATTTTTGCGTTTATATCAGACGGAAGCAGTAAAGAGAAGATCATTTTACCAGAGTATTTTCCACCCTTGCAGTCAGACTCTGGAAGTTCCGTTATTCCAATTCTATAAAGTATATTCGAAACATCTTCCTTAGTAAATTCAGTATCATCTTTAGTAAGGAAATAAAGACCAGAAACATGGTCTTCTTGTGGTTTTATAATTGCATGCCCGTGTCTTGGTGAGAGAATTTGACCCTCAACTTTCATTAGATAGCGTGCCTCAGCCTGAGCTTCTTCAGTTTGGATTATGTGGAGGTTCATCTCATCTCCATCGAAATCAGCATTGTAAGGTGAGACAACAACTGGATTTAGCTTGAAGGTTTTACCTGGTAAGACCCTAACTTCATGAGCCATCATTGAAATCCTATGCAAAGAGGGTTGACGATTAAACAGGGCAATATCCTTATCCACGAGCTGTCTTTCAATTATCCAGCCAACTTTTAGGTCCTCTGCCATTTGCTTTCTCAGTTCTTCTGTATCACCTACTTTCAATCTTTTTCCATCAGACCTTAGAATATATATTGCTCTTGGATACTCTGGAGACATAATGTATGTTTTGCATGAATCAAGGTTCCAATCTGTAACTGACATTGGAACTGTTAATTCTTCTGCAATTGTTTTGGGAACCCCTACTTCGTTCATGCTGATTGAAGGGTCTGGAGAAATAACTGTACGTGCTGAAAAATTAACACGCTTACCAGAGAGGTTATACCTGAACCTCCCCTCTTTTCCTTTCAACCTCTGTGCAAGAGTTTTTAATGGCCTGCCACTTCTATGTCTGGCAGGTGGGATATTAGCAGTTTCATTATTGAAATAAGTTACAATATGGTATTGTAAAAGTTCCCATAAATCTTCAATGATCAATTGCGGAGCGCCTGCATTTATGTTTGCTTCTAATTTTTGGTTGATTCTAATTATGTCCACTAGTTTGTGAGTTAAATCATCTTCGCTTCTTTCACCAGTCTCAAGAGTAATTGAAGGACGAACATTTACAGGGGGAACTGCAAGAACAGTAAGTATCATCCATTCTGGCCTTGAATATACTGGATCAAAGCCGAGTTCTCTTAAATCATCATCAGGAATAGCAGCCAGCCAGTCTCTTATTTCAGAAGGAAGCATTGTCTCTTTTCCTTTTGTAAATGTTGTTGGTTTTAAAAGTTTGATGTCAATTAGATCAAAGCCGCATTTTTGACATTTTTTGCTCTGTTTTGGCTCTTTTTTTACTCTCTTTGGTTTTTCCTCTGCTTTCTTTTCTTGCGGTGCAAGTGGTTCCGGAGAATCTAAAGCTGGGACACCTGAATCCTCAGTTGCTGCATATGCTACCTCGCTTTTTCCTTTTGAAACTTTAATTGGAGGTTCTTCTGCCGCTTCTTTTTCGACTTCTTTTACTATTTCCTGTAATTGACTCTTAGAGGTTGTAATTCTATGGCAGCTCAAACATGTTGAACGTAATGTGAATAGAATATTTTTTGCGAATTCCACATGTATAACGGGCCTTATCAATTCTATATGGCCAAAGTGACCTGGGCATTCTTTTACCCTGCCGCCGCAAGTCTTGCATCTTAAACCTGGATCAACTATACCTAATCTTGTATCTACTAATCCGCCATCAATTGGGTAACCATCATCATCATACGTGTCCGGAATTATGATTTTGGCTGCGGACATTTTCCTGATCATTTCAGGTGAGAAAATCGAAAATTTTACTCTATCTAATTTTTTCTGAATAGTCATTTTATCACCAAACTTAAGCTTTATCTTTTAATAATAGACGCGGGAATATGTTCATTGATTTTATTTCATCTAACAGAAGCTTAAACGCATAGCTTATTTCTATTGGATAAACAACTTCATTACCGCAAACCGGGCATCTGTCTTTGTTGCTAGCGTAATCATGATTAGCGAGTGCGCCACATTCATTGCAAACTAGCTGAATTGTT
>JACPAS010000011.1 GCA_016180665.1 Microcaldota archaeon | reverse complement strand
TATTGAAAAATTAGGTCTGAGAAGGGAGTTTCTAAAGAATATTCTAATTGGAGTTGGAGGGTTTATTCTTCTAGTATTAATTGCAATTATTTTGAATCTGCTGTTAATGTCATTTGGCTTCTCTGATTCCAATAAAGTTTATGAGAAGGTCAAAGATTTGCCATTGTATGTGCTTCCATTTGCTTTTATTGTGGCACCGTTAAGCGAGGAATTATTCTTCAGGGGTTATTTAGTAAAAAAATACGGGATTCTTATTTCTGCATTAATATTTTCTTTAGTTCATATAAGTTACGGCTCAATCGTAGAAATCTTATTTGCATTTGCATTTGGAGTTATTGCAGGTTATTTATACAAGAAAAGAGAAAGTTTACTTGTACCAATAGTAATGCATTTTTTATTTAATCTGATATTTGTAATAGTATTTCTGGCTAGAATTTATTTAGAAAATAGGGATTTGGTATGATTACTTTAGGCATAGAATCAACCGCACATACATTGGGTATTGGAATTTGCGAAGATGGCAAGATAATTTCTAATTCTCTAGACACTTATAAGCCAATTAACGAGGGCATTATTCCAAGAAAGGCTGCAGACCATCATTCTGAGGTATTTTATTCAATATTAAAAGACGCCCTTGCTAAAGCAAAAATAAAAATGGCTGATGTTGACCTTATATCTTTTGCACAAGGCCCAGGAATAGGCTCTCCGCTTTCAGTAGGGGTAAGTGGAGCCAAATATCTCGCTTCTAAATTTGATAAAAAAATAATTGGAGTTAACCATGGTTATGCACATATGAAAATCAGCGAGAATTTAACTGGTTTGAAAAATCCGCTTTATTTGTATGTGAGTGGGGGAAACACCCAGATAATTATTGAGGAGAAGACTGGGCCTCACGTAATTGGAGAAACATTGGATATTGGAATCGGTAATTTATTTGATTCATTTGGCCGGGTGATTAAACTTGAATATGCACATGGATCAGTTCTTGAACAACTTGCAAAGAATGGAAAATATGTTGAATTGCCGTATACTGTTAAGGGAATGAACCTGGTTTTCTCTGGTTTGCTTACGCAAGCTGGAAAATTGTTTAAATCTGGAGTCTCAAAAGAAGATTTAACCTATTCACTAATGGAAACTTCATTTTCTATGGTCTGTGAAGCAACTGAACGGGCTTTGTTTTTGACTAGAAAGAAAAAATTAGTTGTTTGCGGTGGGGTTGCCCAGAATCGTAGATTACAAAATATGCTTAGATTGATGTGTAAAGAAGATGGAGTTAAATTTGGAGTTGCTCCTGATGAATTTAACCGGGATAATGGGGCAATGATTGCTTATGCTGGAGAAGTTTTGTATAAAAAATATGGGGCTAAACCTGTGGAACAATGGAAAGCAATAACTAGATATAGAATTGAAATGATTCAAGAAATATTTAAATAAATTAGCACAACTAATAGTTAAAGGTAGTGTTCCACTTAATTAAGTGAATTGAATCAACAAGAATTTGAAAATCTATACTTTTTTTAGAAGGTTCTTGTGCCTTAACTAGATCTCCTAAAGAATCAATCTTAAGACCAATCTTAGCTGAATCATCTGAATGTAGTTTAAGTCCCTCAACTTTAAACGTAAGCCTTGAGGCAAGAACCGATAAATAAAAAATATCTGGTTTCTCAGCTCTAGCCTGTTCTAACATGTGATCTAATACTGTATTTAGAGATCCTAATCTAAGTTTATATGCTTCATCTGTCTTTCCAATTCTTTCATAAGCAGCTACTAATTTTTGCTCATCATAAAAAGCAGAGAGGTATCTGCCCTTAGAGCGATTAAATTCTATTCTTGTGGTCATAAGCCTTTCATAATCGTCAATTTGTGGATCTTTTTTAAAAACTTTAATTTCAGCTCCAGCCAAGTGAGCCATAGCTAATTTCCATAAAAAAAGCGGATTATATAAAACAGGTCTCATAGAAATTTCACCGGATTTTTATTCTCAAGAAGTTCAATAGTTATAGATGGGTAGAAGGATTTAAATTTCTTCTATTTTCTTCCCAATCATCTGTGCCTTTTCCCAGTTAATTGCAAAGGATTTTTTATTCTCCTCAAAAACTGAAAGTGGAATAAAAAGCCACGGTTCACGGTTTCTCCTCCACGCCACCAAGGCATTTATACCAGTATTATCTTCCCAGTTTTTTAAACCTAAAAATTGATCTTTTTGAATATGTAAATATTCATTTTCCCAGGCTTTTGACTCTATTGCATAGTTAGTCCCGTGCTTGAAGATTAGAATATCAGGAGATAATGAAGAAACTCCGCTTCCAGCAGCTCTAATAACTGAGAAACCCTTTTCCGAGAAATAGGTAATTAGCTCTCTTTCGGCTTTTGAGCCTTTTGAATATTTGGTCATAAGTATTAGACTAGTTTAACATTTAAAACGTTTAATCCTTTTGATTTCCAGAATCTTTTCAATTTAGAAGCTGTCCCTTTGCTTCTGCATAAAGCAACAATCGCATCTCTTCCCCCTGCACCAGGTAATTTACAGACAAACGCCCCATTGGAGTATGATTCTGCAATTAATTCAGAAAGATCATCAGGTTCTATTTCTATTCCAGCTATTTTTCCAAATTCTTTAGTTAATCTCCTCCCATACTCAAAGTAATATTTGAATGCATTAAGGTTTTCTTCTTCCAACGCTTCAATTGCCTTTCTGTTTGCATTGTTAAGATCTTGAATGATAGAAATCGAAGCAGGTTTATCCCTTCTAAATTCAAAATATCTAGAAACTGCTGAAACGGTTTCCATACTTGAGTTAGGGATATTTGCGAAAATTAGTTCGAAGTTTGGCAGTTTAAACTTCTCAATTTTGCAATCTAGATCATTCTTGAAAAATTTTATTTGATTCTTTAAATCAATCAACTCAAGAGAATATCGAGAATAGATAATTGTTCCATAGACTGCAGTTGCAACATCAAACCCGCTGCCTACCTTTCCCTGGGCTAGTGAATGTGCAAACTGGGCTAGTTTATGAACCTCGTTCAAATCTGTAATCCCATGCAGACCAAGAACTGCCTTAACCATTGCAACAGTTACTGCTGCTGAAGATCCCAGACCACTTTTTCCAGAATTAACTGAAAATTCTTTATCACTTTTAGTAGTTATTGTGAATCCATTTAGCCTAATTTTTTTGAATTTTAAATAATCTAATGAGGTTTTTATTGCAGCTAAGACAAATTTCTCCTTTCCCTCTATTTTTTTCTTTTCAAAATCTTCCATTGAGCCTTTTAATTTAATCTTAAATTGCGGAATCTTTATTATAATTTTATCAGTTTTTAGTTCTTTTATACTTGTACTTACCTTTGCACTTACTGCTAGGACTAAAGAAGTATTTGGCCTTTCAAGAACAGAATAGCCACCAAGAAGGAGAATTTTACCAAAGCCAGAGTAATCCATATAGTAAACCTCTGCTGGATTTATTCAGCAGCATCAAAATTCATTACAACCTCTGTTTAAAAACAGAGATATTAAAACGTTTCGGGGGGGTCAGAATTAACACTAAAAATGGGGAGGGGCGCTCCCCTCCGCGTTTTGTGAATCAGTCCATTAGATGCTTATTTAAAAATTCTGGGCCAGAACCTATCCCACAAACATGAAGTCTACTTATCTCAGGAAATTTATCCTTTAGAATTCCTAATATTTCTGCATCGTGTGGAGCCGTAGTATAGATATTTGCATTTGGGCCAGCATCAAACGTATAAGCTGCAAGTGAAGTGCCATTATCTTTGTTGAATTGTAAAACTGCCTTTCTTATTTTATTGGAGATTTCGTTCATATAGGTAATTGGTGGTTTGGTATCTGCCATTACTGCATGCATGTTGTCGCTGTCTTGCATTATTGTTGGTGCCATTGCTTCAAAATCTTTGTTTGCAATTGCAGCCCTAGCTATATTCAATCTTTGTTCAACATCAACTAATCTCTTTTTGAATAACTTCGAAGTTTTAACTGTCTCTGCCATCCCAACTCTTGAGCTTATCTTCTTCTCTTTAGAATCAAGGATTGCAATTATATTCCTCAAACTCTTCCAGTCTGATTCTGGAGAAAGCTGAACTCCATATGAATCTGAACCATCTGCCTTAGTTCCTTTCTGCCATTCTACTGCGCCACCGTAAATTGATCTGCATGCTGAACCGCTTCCCTGTCTTGCAAGAATAGAAATATTAGATAGGATGAGTTCTCTTGGAGTCTGCTCCCAACCATTAGGGTATTTTATTTGTGCTGCAGCTTGGGATGCAGCATAAGCAAGTGCTGCAAAACCAGAAGCAGAAGAAGCTAAACCTGCTCCTTTTGGAAAACTGTTTTGGGAGACTACTTCTGCATAAAATTTAATTCCAAAAGTTTTTCTGACCAAATCTAAAAATTTAGTAACTCTTTCCTGCTCCTTTTCAGTTGCATCTTTCCCGTCAAGCTTTAGTTTATCCTTCTTTAGATCTTTTGTGAATCTGATGCTGGTTGTAGTTGATAATTGATTGTCCATAGTGAAGGAAATACTGGAATTTGTGGGAAGGATTAGTTCCTCATTCCTTTTACCCCAATATTTAATTATTGCAATGTTTGAATTTGCTCTTGCAGTAACTATGTCCATAGGTATACCTCATAACTATATGGTAGTGGGGGGAGATCAGGAAGTAGAGAATATGAGAGGGGGTTCTCCCCCTCGCGTTTTTCTTTTGAATTTGCTCTTGCAGTTACAATGTCCATATAAATACCCAATAATTATCTTTCCAAACGACCATTTAAATTACTTTATTTCTATGAATCTAATATGTCAATAGGAGCGTTTTATAGATTAACCAGATTTGAGCATGCAATAATGCTTGCAATTGCCGTGTTAATAGCAGAGGTAGTTGTTCTAGGTGCATTTCCAACCCTAAGTTTATTGTTAGTTTTGTCATTACTCGTTCCTGTTTTTAGCGAAATGGGTTCTTTTGCTTTGAATGATTATTTAGATGTTGAATCAGATAGAATAAACAAAAGAATCGACCGACCGTTGGTTACTGGGGAGATTAATCCTAAGTTTGCCTTTTACTTTTCAATTATTTCGATTGTTATTTCAGTTGTTTTAGCTTATTTCATTAACTTTTACGCATTTCTTATTGCACTAATTTTTAATGGTCTTGCAGTTCTTTACAACTATGAACTGAAGGATATCGCTTTGGTTGGAAATATTTACATTGCATTGACAATGGCTATCCCGTTTATTTTTGGTAATTTTATCTATTCTAATTCTCTAAATACAGTTGTTTTTATTATTGCAGCCCTAGGATTTTTATCTGGTCTTGCCCGTGAGATAATAAAATCAGTTGAGGATATGGAAGGGGACAGAAAAGCGCGGGGATCAAGAACACTTCCAATTATTATTGGGGAAAAGAACTCCAGATATTTCGCAGTTGTTTTGTTTTTGGTCTTTTTGCCTTTAAGCATCCTTCCTTTTAATTTTGGGCTGAAGTTTTCTGTTATTCCTATTTTATTGGTTTCAGTTGCTGATTTTGGGATTATCTATTTAATTAAGGAGATCGTGACTTCTGGGGATAAAGTGGTTTTGAAGAAGGCGAGAAAATTAAGTTTAATCGTTTTGTTTTTGGGGTTATTAGGTCTTCTTCTTGCTGCAGTCTAGTTATTTACAAAAAGTGGTAAAACGTTTAAAAATGTTTATACACAAATGTTAATAATGGTATTTAGAAGGAGAACTAGACCACACACAACAAATTTTGGACGCACATTCAAAGCTTTAGCATTAGCAGCCTTATTAGTAGGTCCAATAAGGTGCAACAATTATCCATTACATTCGTTGGAAGATGCAAGTGGAACAGACGCAAGCAGATTAGAATCCACTTTAGATGTAGAAACTAGAATGCCAGATGGAACCTGCAGCTCTGGTCCAATTACTAATGGATTTGATGTAACCCTCGCGATAGGAGATAAACTATTTTTGGATAAAAATAAAGAATTTTATATAAAAATTACTGATATTACTAGTTACCAGGTAAATGGAAAATGGAATCATCAGATAAAATATAAAGTTAGAAAAACCAAAAAAGATCAATTAGTTAAAAATGACCTAACTAAAATTGGAAGTTTATTTGAAGTAACTGTAAAATTAGAAGATAGAAAAACAGAGACAGTTGCTTTTTTTGTTTGCGGACTGAGCCCTGAAAATCCAGCTCAAGGCAGCCAGCAGGTAACTCTAAGAACTGACAAAGATTTAGGATCCTACTAGTTAGATTATAAATTCTTTATTAATAAAATCTATTAATTCGGGACCATGGGCTAACCTGGAAATATTTAGTTTCTTACTAACTAATGGGGATTAGACTACTGCCTTCGGGGAGCCCTTTGTTCTCATTATAAACCTCGTCCAAAGGGCTTCAGCCCAAAGGAATGAGATTATACTGGTTCAATTGGCTATGAAAAGGCAGTGATCTGAGTTCAAATCTCGGTGGTCCCATATTCTTTATTTCAGGGAATTATTATGACAACAGTAAGAGGCATTATTAAGAGTACTGTTTCAGATGTTCAAGGGCAGGGTGCACGTACACTTAGACTTATTGATAAAATTGAAAGGGTGCTAAAAAAAGCAAAGGCTCTCGCAGATACGCTTGAATGCGAAAGTACGAATGATAGATTTACTGAATTTGCACGTCACTTACTTGCTGCACTTAGTGTTAATACCTCAATGTCCAAGGAAAACATCAAAGATCATTTTGATGTAATTGTAAAAAACCTTGATGTTTTTTTAGAAGTGCTAAGGACAATAAAAAACCCAAGAAAAAAAGCTGAAATACTTGAAGGATTGGCAGAAGTATTATATGAAAGAGGTTTTTATGAGAACTCGCTAAAAGTGATGACCGAATCTGCACAAAGTTATTTAGAATGTTCGGGGGAAAGGTTGAAACAAAGGGGTCGTACTTTATTGCTAGAACTAGACTGTTAAAAATCTATTCATCTTAATCAAATTATGATAAACGAGATTCTTTTTGCAGCTTTCAGCCTATTCATAATAATGGATCCGTTTGCAAGCATTCCATATGCTTTACAAATTATAAAAAAATGCAAAAACCCCAAAGAGGTAGCAACAGTCTCGGTATCAACTGCTGCACTGCTGGCATTTCTCTTTTTATTCACTGGGGTAGGAGTTCTGGATATACTATATATCAGCTTTTCTGATTTTAAGATCGGCGGGGGTATTGTTTTAGTTCTTTTAGGAATACAGAATGTTCTTGGAATACTTACTCCTGAACATAAAAAGTCAAAAGATATTCATACTGCAATAGTTCTAATTGGCATTCCTTTATTAGCAGGACCTGGACTTGTAACAAATATAATTGTTTTAGCCGAAATTTATGGAGTGCTGATTGTAGGTACTGGACTAGTAGTCTCTCTATTGGCCTCATGGTTGATAATTTATAAATCAACTTTTCTAATAAAGATATTGGGAGAAACCGGAATAATGATACTATCTAAGGTTATTGGTTTAATTTTACTTGCGTTAGGTATTTCATATATACGCGGTGGATTGATTTAATGGAACGCGTTGTTGAAATTGCAAAAGAGCTAGTCACAATAGAGTCAGAAACAAAAAATGAAAAAAAGCTCTGCGAGTACATATACAATTTGTTGAAAGAAATCGGAATGAAACCAGAAAAACAGTTTTTTGAGGACGACAGTGGCAGGTTCAACTTGATTTGTTTTGGCTCAGGCCCATTAATAGTCAATGGCCATATGGATACTGTTCCAATTGGAAAAAATTGGACTAAGAATCCATTAGGCGAATTAGTAGGAGACAAATTATACGGACGCGGCTCTTCTGATACAAAAGGCAACATAGCTTGTATGATTGCAGCTCTGGAAAAAAATCCAACTGACAAGATAACCATTGTTTTTAACTGCCAGGAAGAAAACGGCTTTGAAGGGATAATGGAGGTTCTTAAACTCAGAGAGACAAAACTAAAACATATAAAATACTCCATTTCATTAGAGCCAACGGACGGAAGAATACTTCATTGCAATAAGGGCCAGTATACTTTTGAAATAACTGCAACTGGAAAGGCTGTCCACTCATCAATGCCTGA
>JACPAS010000010.1 GCA_016180665.1 Microcaldota archaeon | reverse complement strand
TGGTGACCTGCAGCTGCATCTAAATGATTATCATCTATCCAGCTGAATCTAAATTTTCCTTCACACTCCATTAGAAGATAAGGACTACGGGAGTCTCTTGAAAATCCTCCGCCAGAAGGATACGTCCTTGAAAAATGCCTTTGGGTTACTGGATTTTCTAATTTTGGGCTTATGATCCAGCCTCTTGAAGAATTCGGCAATTCTGAACAAACTAGTTCTACAATGTGAACTACTTCTAAAATAATTGAAGAAGCAGTAATTCCCTCGCATGGAAGGAATTCTTTAAATGGAGGCAAAATGTTTCTTTCTACAAAACCCTGGAAATCAGTGCCAACAGAATCTGAAAAAGTACCAAACTTATTTATTGGAGGTGAGGATCTAAGATCTACTTTTAAAGTTGCAGCAACCAAAGGGGGCCCACCATGTCTTAGATATAAATAAACATAGCTAGTTCTATTAAGATCAAGAATTGGCACCTCTAACAAAAAGCGATTACCTTTTTTTGTATACTCTGGATCTCCGCATTTAATTATTCTTCTAGTCAGTTGCCCCATAAAAACCTACTCTAAAACTATTGCTGGCTTTCCAGGAAGTGCATTTTTAGATCGCTCATGCTTGGATTTGTCTTCAGTTAAAATATGAACGTTACATTTTAATTCAGTTTCAAAGAACGGACCAGCTTCAGTTAAAGTTTCTAATTCATCTTTTTCGCCCATAACTTCAGGTAGAGAGTGAACGTTTTTCATAAGCTGCTTAGTAATACGCTGAACATCCGCCATTTTAGATTTTAGAATAGAGTCGGAAACAGCTCCCTTCATTATTTTGTCGAAAGATTTTTCTTTTCTAATTAGATCGTAAAGCTTTCTCTTCCATTCAGAAGCTACGTAAATATAGACTTCTTTTGGTTCCTTTCCTAAAATTTTCTTAACGTTCTCAATATCTGAAATGGATTGTTTAACTAACTCTTCCCCGTTTTCAACTGATTCGTCAACTTGTCCAGCTTCTGGGAATTTTTGGTTCATTGCAAAGCCTTTTCCACCGAGTGAAGAATAGAATTCTTCTGCATGATGAGGAATGAATGGGGAAACTAAAACTGACCAGGTCTTCAAATAATCATGGATATTTATTTCTTTCGACCTTTTCATGTACCACTGGAGGTCATCGTAAACTCCATAAAATAATTCTAAAGATAGTTCTCTAATTGCAACTTTGGAATAAAGTTCGCTGGCCAGTTTTATTTTTCTGTTTAAGCGAGAATGTAACCATTTTTCAATTCTGGATTTGGTTTTTGTAGATCTTTTAGATTTTGATTCGCCAATTAATCTTGAAATGAATGCTAACCTGGATTTTACCCCTTCAGCTACGGTTTTATTAAAATCTGTGTCTTGAGTTAAGTCTGCACCACTTACTACTGAAAATCTGATTATATCGGCTCCATATTCTTGGATTGCTTTTCTTAATGGAAGAATATTCCCCATGCTTTTACTCATTTTCTTTCCGTCCATCAAAACGAAACCGTTTGTTACTATCTGCTTGGGCCAGTGGTGCTTTGGGAAAATTGCCACATGATTTAGGATGAAAAAGGGAAGGTGGTTACGAACTAGATCTGCACCACTATGACGGGAATCTAAAGGATACCAGTATTCAAAAGAATCTTTTAGTTTTTTTAATTTAACATCCTCTTCTTTTCTTTTTGCTAGAAATAAGTGATCAAAAAATTCTTCATCTAATTCTTCTGGTTTAAAATCATGGAGAAGATGGGCAATGGTGTAAAATGCCATGTATATCGTAGAATCAGAAAGGGCTTCGATCATCTTGGTTTCATCAAATGGAAAACGAGTACCTAGACCGGCTGCTCTTGCGCATGCTTTTTCTTTTAGCCAGTTTATTGTGTAGAGGTAATCTACACGAGTTTTTTCTGGGATGATGCTCATGGACTCTAAACATGAGCGGGCTTTTTTCTTCCACTCTTCATCTCCGTAATTAATGAACCACTGATCCTTCACTAGATTAACTATAACTTCCGCACCACACCTGCAATGGACTGGATTGTTGTTAATTTCCCAGAACATGACTCCGCTATCGGAATTTGTGAGTTCTTTTTTAATTTGCTCTTGACAAACCGGTACAGTCATACCACTGTATTTACCGCATGCCTCTCGCATGATTCCTTTACGGTATACGCGTCTGTTAAGTTCTCCCTTTGCTTCTTCTAATTTATCCTTTTGTTCTGCAGAGGTAATTCCAAATTCCTTTCCTATTGAATCCCCAAGGTCCTCAGACATACCTTCGACATTTATGATTGGTATGGGTTTGAGTTTTTGAACAACTGATTTTTGAAGGGAGTATTTAGAAAGTAACTGCTGATCATTTTGGAGTTTCCTCAACTCATACAAATCAACAGGGTCCTCAAGAGCAGAGTATACAAGACCTGAGCCAACATTTTCATTAATGAATGCTGCAGGTAAGAGATAGAGTTCATAGTTAACAATAGGCCCCTTAACCCATTTGCCGATGAGTTCTTTTGCGCTTATCTCGCCAATAATTAATGCTGTCTGATCGTATTGCTTTTTTATCTTTTCAACAGCCGCCTTGCCTACGACCCATTTTTCACCTTTAACTTTTATAATAACGTAATTGGCATTTGGGTCTACCCATAAATTAGTTTGACCTAAAAGAGCATCTGGTCTGGTTGTTCCAGTCATTAAAATAAGATCTGAATCCTTAAGGTGGAATTTTATCCACATGAATTCTTTTAACTCAGGATCCACATCTCCTTTAGTGTCATGACCGCCAACTGCATTATTATCTTTAGGGCACCATGGGACAGGGTGCTCGCCTTTTACGATTAAGCCAAGATCCTTTAGTTTTTTAAACTGCCATTGGATGAATTTGTTGAATTTTGGATCAAATGAATAGAATTTTCTCCTCCAGTCGATTGAGTAGCCCATTTCTTTCATTCCAGCTTCTATTTCTTTTGAGAAGTAGAGAACAAGAGCTCGGGGGTCAGTTAATGACTCTGCGGTTTTTCTTGGGATTCCGTAAATATTTTCGAAAATTTGTAAGAGTTCTGCATCTTTTTCCTGAAGTCTTCTGGCCATTGCTAAGATTGGAGTTCCAGTTACGTGGAAGGCCATTGGAAAAAGAACATTATAGCCTTGTAGACGTAAGTATCTTGCATAGATATCTGTAGTTGTGTAAGTTCTTGCGTGGCCAATGTGTTGAGGAGAATTTGGGTAAGGAAAAGCAGGAGAGATAAATTTCTTCTCCCTTTTGTCTGGATCTGATTCGAAGAGTTTTTCTTCTTCAAAAATCTTTTGCCATTTTTGATCAATATCATTAGCAGAATTCATAGGTTAAGAATTAGGTTCGAGGGAATTTTAAAGTTTGCTAAGTTTTAAAGAGTTAGGAAGATGTTTACATTAATGGTAAAAAGAGTTTTAAATAGTATTGATCAAAATATTATTAGGGAGTCTGTTAGAAAAAATAAGTTTAGAATTGGTGCTGCAAGAGAAGCAGCATTATTAGAAGAGGAGTGGGAAGGAACCACCCTCCCAATATTAGTTATTAAAATGGGGAAATTTTATGGTTGTCTTAAGAAAGAGAGTTATGGGTTCGAATCCAAAGAAAGTTAAGGGCCTTGGCATTGGTGCCGAAACCCTAGCTGCAATTATGGAAAGACCAGAAACAATCTTTAGAGGTAACTATAGAGAAGTTAGAGTTGGAGTTTTAGCATGGGAAAAACCAAAATTAGCAAGAGAAGTAGAAGGACACATTCTAGTTAATCATCTTAGCCCATTAGTAAGACCGGATATTGGAGGAGTACCGGTTTTTGATTTGGAATTGCTCAGAAGGTTTGGAAGACCAGGTAATATAGCGGCAGTGGCAGATGGAACAATTAGGCTTTTTGATTTAGAAGCCGAATTGAGAACCCCCGATCCACTTTATCTCTTGGGTTTAGCAAGAGCAGTTCAATTTATTTTAGAAAGAACGCCAGAAGCAGTAGATGATTTAGCAAGATTAGTTGGAGTCAACTTTTTATTAAAAAGAACCAGATACTTAAGATTTCGATTTAATTTGGTTGAAAGATCAGAATTAGCGGCATTTGAAAGAAATCTAAGACAAAAAGGAGAACCAAATATAGTTGAGGTTTGAATCAATAGATACACTCCGAATATCCAGTTCCACATTCATTGCATGTTTTATACCCATTAGCGCAAGCATTTTCCACACAACTCGCCTGCGAACCAGGAGTACAGATTATTTCCAATGAACATTCAGAAAATTTGCCATTTATACAAGTTTTCTTTCCACTGCAGGAACCTATATTGCAAGAGGATGATTCACTTCCAGTGCATTCATTAATTTCTAAAGGTGCAAAATAAGCAGCTGGGGAACTTTTTATTTTTTTGAAGGGAGAGGTAGAAGGGGAAAATAAGTAAAGTACAACTACTAACAAAACAAACAGAATAACTAAAGCAACCAGCATATAATTTCTATTCATAAAAACCCTTATTTATAGGAGATTTGTACTTTTTGATTTTGTTCGGAGAAGAATATCTGCTGAAGCATTGAATCGAAACCAAGCGAACCATCACTAGAAGAACCAGGAGTGACTTTGATTTTGCAAGTCGGCGGATTCTCAGCTTCAATTCCAGCCAAAGCTGCTGCTTTTTTTATCGCATCTTTTTTGGTTCCTAAGCTATCTACGAGACCGATTTCTTTTGCTTGCCTGCCACTTAGGATTCTTCCATCTGCAATTTCTTCAAATTTATTTAAATCAAGCCGACCGGATCTACCTTCAATAACTGCTGACTTAAATTCAGCATAAACTTCATTAATTAAGTTCTGAAGAATTTCCCTTTCTTTTCCGGTCATTTGTTTTGTAGGGGAACCTATTCCTTTGTGTTCTCCTGATGTAATATCCGTAACGTTTACTCCTACTTTTTCAAGCAAACCACTTAGATCAGTAAATGTAGCAATAACCCCTATACTTCCGGTTATTGCATCTGGATCTGAAACAATGTAATCAGTTGCAGTTGCGATATAATAGCCGCCAGAAGCAGCTACTTCACGGAAGTAAGACACTTTTGGCTTTTTGAGTTCTTTCATTGAGTTGTAGATTTCACGGGTTGCAACTACCGAGCCACCTGGAGAGTTAATAACAAAAACAACTGCCCCAACATCATCACGCTTGTTAATGCTTTCTACTGCCAATGCAATATCCTCTGAGCCTGGGATGCCTTTGGCAAATAAGGAAGGTGGAATGCTGGTCGTGGAGATTTCTTGATTGATCTCCACTATACCTACACATTTACCTAATGGAAGTTGAATTGAGCTTGAAAAAAGATATACGAGTCCAACCAGAACAAAAAAACCAATTGCAAGAAGTGCTATTGTACCATATAGGAGAGTACGATCTTTCTTCTCATTAGATTCAGTTAATTTTGAAGTTAATCTCATGATTTAGGTTAGGGGGTTAGTAAATAAAAAGGATTTGGTACGTACGGCTTTGCTCCTTTAATCGGTTTTGCTCCTAAAAGGTGAAAGTTGCTCCTAAAATCGGATTTAGGTCTACGTTATAGCAGGTATCTCTCGACAATCTTCTTCAACTCTAAGTCAAGATAGTCGGCAGTTCTCCCGCTATCATTTTCTATTTTTTCAACTTCTTCTATTATTTTCTCTTGAATTTTCATCTGCACAATTGGTATCTTGACTTTTTTCATATCTGTTTTATAAACATGTGGTTGTGCATTTCCTTTTTGTAATCCGTATAAGAAACCCTGGACGTATCTCAACACACAGTAGATATACTTTGTTTTTAGTTCCTTTTCTTCTTTGGAGCGAATGGTTAAACAATCCGACGCAAAGATTGAGTTTGGATGATACCAAACATATCCTGAATTAGCACCAGAAGCACTGACCGTGATAACATTTCCAATCGTATTTGAGACGTCGTTATAATACGCAATAGTCTTCCCACCTGCGATAACTGGAACTTCGCCAGTCTTAACCGCTTTTTGAGTAATTGATTGACCCTTACCAAAATCGCACAAAAAGCGCATTTTCTCTAAAGAAATTCCACTTTTTACAGCCCAAACTTTTTCCCACTTTATTTTTGGCTTTGAATTGAATTGTTTGTTAAATTCAATTGTCTCAAAATCAAACAGATTTGTAAGTTTTTCATATCTAACGTAATCCGAGAGAGTTTTGTCTACAACTGGCGTTTTGCCATTAAATGCACTTTTAATGTAATAATTGACTTTTGTTGGGTTATCTAATTTTTGTTCATCATATAAAGAGCTAGTGATAACGAAATTTGAGTCCTTATGTAATTTTATTCCTTCATCGCCCATTCTCTCCGAAAACTCATATCCCAAAAATCGTTTTTGCTCTTCAATTTCTTCTGGCATCTTAACTAAAGCCAAAGTCTGATTTTTGGATAACAAATAGACATAGATTTTTTTCCTTTCTTCTGCTACTACAAATTTGCAAAGCTCATCTGTCAAGAACTTTTCTTTTTCTTTATCCTTTAAATCTCGATATATCTTTGAATTTGTAATGATTTTTTCAATTCTTTCGTGGAAGAACTCTTTATACTCTCGAAAAATCTCTAAATCCCAGATTACCGAGTTAGGACTACCATTCATAAGTGTTAAAAAGTCCTTGAACCCGATTTCATAATTCTCAGTAAGATAAGCGTCAATTGGCTCGTTAATCCCATTTATGGCATAGTCCTTCTTGTCTACAAATGACTTTTCTACGTATCCAAGTATCCGCGTATGAAATTCATTATCTCTTCGTTTTAAGAAGACAATAATTGTTTTTGTCTGGGTTTTCATAAATGTTTTTGTTCCCAATTCAACAATAGCTATTATTTCAAAATATTTCAGTAAAAACTCCCGCGTTCTCTCATAAATTCCTTTATTGGAAAGGATACTGTTAGGAAGAATAATCCCAGCAACTCCCCCCTCAACTAAGACCTGTTTTGCCCGTTCAACAAACAAACATTCAATTTCTTTTGGCTTGTCTCCAAAATAATTCCACAACTCGAATGATTTTTCAGAATTACTACTTAAAGTCGATTTAAAGTTTTCAATGGAGTAAGGCGGATTGGCTACCACAATATCGAAGTTTGGATTATCCTTTTGATTTTTATTTGAATACAATTTTTTATATATTGGATTATAATTATTGAAATCATTCAAGCCATCATCACATAAAACATTTGCTTCGCCATCGCCATTTAGTAGAGTGCTAATTTTCGTCGTTTTAGCCAATCTGTAATCTTTTTCGATTCCATAAACGTATTCTTGAGCCCAACGATAGTTGCCTTTTAGAGAATCAAATGCCTGTTCTCCCTTTCTTCCGCATTTCAAAAACCCTGGCATGATATTCTGGATATGATTATTGATTTCGTCCATAGATTCCGTTAGAAAATGCCCGCTACCAGAAGCATAATCTAAGACGTAAGGAATTACATCATCGTTTTTATCGTTATTCTTCTTGTTAATAATCTCCATGATGGGTAAGGATTTGATAATAAATGAAGCAAGTGGCGTTGGAGTAAAGAACTGACCTGCCTCTTGTTTAATACCAGTATTTAACAGATTTTCAAAAAAATCCCCTAAAAACTGTTGTTTCGTATTGTATCTTATCTGGTATCTCTGAATTAATTCGACGACTTGCTTGACGATATATGCATTTTTTTCAAATGTCTCTCGATTATAGACTTCTTTGAAGGCAAACTCATTGTTCCGATATAACCTAAGTTCTTCAAATATTTCTCTAATTTTTGTTTGGTCTTCTTTCAAACCAGTTTTCAAAAGTGCATCAATTTCTTGTTCGCTGTGGTCTGCTATTTCTATCTCAAGATAATCTTTGACACCTTCTTTATATAAATCGTTTAATCTCCCTAAAAATGTTTTATAGTCATCACCATTCTTCCATTGAAATCTTAGTTCGTCTCTTTCTCGCGCTGTATCTTCGTCTACAATCTTGCACAAAAACAAATTGAAAATCTTATTGAAAGCGTTTGTTTTGTCTGAGATAGTATTTCTTCTAAGAATTTCGGCAAATGTATTGAATAGTCCCTTACTATTATCGGGGTTCAATTTGATTAGTTCCTTTTTTGATAATACAGAATCTGCAAGTTTCTCCTCATCTGTCATTGAAGAGTTTGTGTTGCGTTTAAATGCAATGAGTTCTTTGATTTGTTTTTC
>JACPAS010000009.1:1409-9727 GCA_016180665.1 Microcaldota archaeon | reverse complement strand
CATAGTTTTTATAGTTTTATAACAATATTAGACATATGGAAAATAGTCTAATTTTTAGGATATATGGTAATTCACCAAACACCAAGATACTGGACCTTTTGTTCAGTTTTCCTAAAAAAGGTTTTTGGTCTATACATTCATTCTTCGTCTTTTTCGAATTTGATGCTATTTACCTTGATGAGAACCGGAAGATAGTTGATATAATAAGGGGGATTAAACCATTCACCCCAAACATTTCAAATACCTCTGCTGCTAAATACCTTCTGGAGATTCCAGATTGCGAAATCCGATTCAAATTAAACGAAGTTTTATCTTTCAAAACAGGTGACTAAATGCTGGGCTGGAAAATACTCAAAAATGGCCAGTACGTTCTAGATCTGCCAGTCCTAAGTAATGAAGAGCAGAGTCTAATTTCAAAAATAGAAGATAAATTTAAGGACGAGATAAAGAACCAAGCGGATAAAAAGGACTTGCTGACAGGTTTAATCTCAGAATATCTTGACAGAAATAATATCTATGTTGACAAAGGGCAGCTTGAATATCTAAATAAAGCTGCTTATTTGCACATCTGTAATTTTGGTTTTTTAACGCCTCTATTAAAAGATGATGAAATTGAAGAAATAAGCATAATCGGTCCGAACAAAAATACCTATGTTTATCTAAGAAATAAAGGCTGGAGATCGGTAAATGCCTGCTTTACGGGTCATGATGCAATATTCAACATTATAAATAAACTAGTTAAGTCAATGGGTAAAAGAATTACACTCCAAAATCCACGTATAGATGCTATTTTGGAAAATGGTTCACGACTTCACGCTTCCATAAATCCTATTTCAGATGGAGAGATAACAATAAGGAAATTCAGAGAAAAACCTTTTTCCCCATCAGAAATATATAAGAACGGGACGATTGATCTTGATTCGATTGTTCTTCTTTCATTTGTTATGCAAGGAGACTACTCCGTACTTATATGTGGCAATACTGCCAGTGGCAAGACGACGACTTTGAATTCATTGTTCTCATTTGTCCCATTAAACGAAAGAGTCTTAATAACTGAAGAAACTCCAGAGATAAACATCCCGCACACTCATCAGTTACGTTTAATTTCAAATAGGGAAATGGGTATCTCACTTTCAAACCTGGTCTACGATTCTCTAAGAATGAGGCCTGATAGGACAATTGTTGGCGAAGTTAGGAACAAAGAGGAGGTAGATGCATTATTCGATGTACTGCTTGGGGGTCAGGCGCGTGGTTCATATGCGACGTTCCATGCAAAAAGCAGCAAAGATGCCCATCAGCGTTTAAAGAGTTTTGGAGTATCAGAGAATGATCTTGAATCAATAGACGTCTTAATCGTTCAAAAAAGGATGCTCAAATATGACAAGAAAAGAAGAAAGAACTATGAATTAAGGAGAATAACCGAAATTACTGATTCTGGTGGTAAAAATCTTGCTTCTTCAGCATTTCGTTTACAAATTGCATCTGATCTAGGCTTTTCAAATAAAGAATTCAATGAAGAGTTTAATAGAAGAAAAAAACTTCTCTCCGGTCAATCTTCAGATTTCTTCTCCTGCTTCGCAGCTATTCAGAAAAATCTCTATGGGTTAGCCTATGATTGACACTCTAGTTGATCTATCGTTGCCACTTCCAAAGCTTCCTTTAACCAGCCCCTCTCTTCGTTATTTAACTTTGCTCAGTAAAAAATCCGACTCACAGAAATATCTATCCCTCGTATTTGTACTTTCATTATCCATCTCTCTTATTTTTATAATTGCTTTTCAAACTTTCTCTATTCCTGTTTTTCTGATCATTTTTTCAATTCTTTCTGGTCTTTTTCTCCTATTTCCAAAGTTCCAATATCTTAAAATCCTAAGCGAGATGGAAGCTGAGCTTCCATTTTACTTAAAAGACCTCAGCGTTCTTTTGGAAATGGGAATTCCATTCGAAGCTGCTTTAAAACATGCTGCATCTGAAAATCCATTCTCCAAAAAGTTCATAGAATCAGTAAGTGACTCTTCGTCATCCATTCAAAAATCTCTTTCAAATTTTGCAATAAAATCAGAATCTACGCTAATAAAACGTGGGGTCTCACAAATAATTTCTGTCTATGAGCATGGCACTGGCGCTGATTTCTTATCAAAGACTGCTGACGATATTTTGGCAATTCAGAGACATAGCAACCGATTAGCTTCCAGTAGGGCTGCAGTCCTAGGTTTAATCTACACTGTTTTCTCCACAATCACCCCGACTTTTTTTATAATCTACCTTTCTTTGAATGAAATTCTTTTCCATTCTAATCTTGATACGTTTTCAATAATTTCGATAATGCTTGTGGTCTTTCCTTTGATAAATCTACTCATAGTCTTATCTTCTTTTTCATTGATCCCAAGATCCACATTTTCCAAAGAATTTCATATAGATCTCTCCTCAGTTCTACTTGTAGTTTTATTATCTCTGATTCTATTTTTAGTTCCAGATCTATTTTCCTATGCGTTGATTCCGATCCTGGGTCTTTTCATATATAAACATTTTGTAAGCAGTAGAGGCGAAACCAAAATTGTAGAGATTGAGAACAAATTACCAGATGCATTGCTTTCGCTCTCTACTCTGCCTAAAGGTGCATCTCCAGAAAAATGTCTTTACACAATTGAACATGCAGACTATGGAGAGCTGTCAAAAGAAATAGCCGTCTCGTTAAATCAGCTTAAATCAAATATTTCAATAGAAAACGTACTTCTGGATTTTTCAAAAAGGAACAATTCAAAAATTATAAGCCGCTTTTGTTTTTTACTGCTTTATTGCTTTAATACTGGGTCAATAAACCAGGCAAGTAATCTTGCAAATGACCTTCTGAAATTCTTTGAAGTGATACGGGAGCGTTCACAATTATTTTCAATGCAGCGCTACACTTTGATTCTTGGTTCTATTATAATTCCACTCATTATTCTCCTCTCACTCTCTATAACCTCCACTATACCACTA
Organism: Microcaldota archaeon; assembly: GCA_016180665.1. GTDB lineage: Archaea > Micrarchaeota > Micrarchaeia > Anstonellales > Bilamarchaeaceae > JACPAS01. The sequence continues at coordinate 6,745 of JACPAS010000009.1, read as the reverse complement.
AGTTCTTCTGTTTTTGACAAATCATTTCTGATAAATTTAGTTTTAGGGTATCTGATAATCTATTCATTTGTATCGTCGATGTTTTTGAGCTATATTGAGGGTGACGGTTCAAAAAATTTAACTAATCTAACAATGCTCCTGGGATTAAGTTTAATAACATTCTACTTATCAAATATTATAATTCTGCAGTGAATAATTAGTGATAGAATGGATTCAATAACAAATTTTATTTCCTCATTAGACAACTCTGGGTTAACCCAGCTTTCACTCATTATTCACGATAATTTAGGCTTCATAATCTTGATAGCAGTGCTTCTTCTATTTACTGAAAAACGCTTTGAAAAAAAGAATAAGGTTTTTTTTATTCTGGTCCTTGCATTTTTACTGGCGACCGGTGTTAAAGAGGTTATGAAAGTTGACAGGCCTTGTTTGCTGGTTCCTGCTAAAGTTGAATGTCCTTCTGATTATTCCTTTCCAAGTGCACATGCAGCTGTTTCCTTCGCATTAATGCTTGCATTCATCAACAAACCTTCCTACCCGGTTTATTTCTTCTTTGGATTAATTGTAGCTTTCAGCAGAATTTATTTAGGAGTCCACACTTTTGAAGATATTGTTGGCGGCATGGTTATCGCACCTGTTTCGTACTCAATAATAGAAATGCTTTGGAGAAAAGATAATAATGAAGTTCATAAAGGGCGCAGATAGAGAGCTTGGAAGACAGCTAATACATGCAATTGTTGCAGTGATATTGATCGGATTACTCTTTTCGCTAGACCGATATAAATTTATGGTACTTTTGTTCTTTGGAATATTATTTGGTTCATTGATTATTAATTGGAAATCATTAGGTAGTAGGGTTCCGATAGCAGACTGGTTCCACTACCGATTTGAAAGGCCTGATGCGCGTTTTCCTGGTTATGGTTCTGCCTGGTACGCAATCGGTGTTTTATTAATGGCAGTTTTTCTTGCTGATGTTTCTAAAATAGCTGCAGGGATTGTTGTTCTTGGGATAGGCGATGCAGTTTCTACGATTATTGGCTTGTTATATGGAAAAAATAAACTATTCTACAATCCTAAAAAATCAGTTGAAGGTACTTTAGCATTTTTTGCAGCGTCTCTTGTTTCTTATCTATTTATTGGGCCGCTCTCATTAGTTTTGGCAGCAATATCTGCGTTAGTAGAAAGCTTACCCGTTCCTTTGGATGATAATCTGACGATTCCATTAATCGCTACTGCGATACTATATTTGATTTAATCTCTATTAGCTCCTCTCTCCGTATTCCTCTAAGAACTCCTTATATTCGATTAACATATTCTTAGTAATTGACGGACGTCTTTTCTTTGCTATCTCTAAAACCGTATTAGTACTTACTGAAGCATCAGTTCCAGCTAGACGCGCACGAACCGCAAGCATTTTCACTTCCTGTGCAATAGAAGCAATATCTGCCCCGCTAAAACCATCAGTAACTGAAGCAAGAACATTCGAATCAACTTTCTCAGCTAATTTCCCCAAATGGATTTTGAAAATATCTCCACGCCCGATTTCAGTTGGCGGAGGAATATAAAATATTTTATCAAATCTTCCAGGTCTCAAAATAGCAGCATCGAGAATACTAGGTTTATTAGTAGCTGCAAGCACAACGACGCCTTTCAGTTCTCTCAATCCATCCATTTCAGTTAAAAATTGGCCAATTATTTCATTTGATCCAGTGCCTCGCGTACCTGCGATTGTTTCGATCTCATCCACAAAAATTATTGAAGGTGCGTTCTCACGAGCACGATTAAATGTTTCTTTAATTACCGTAACTGCCTGAGTGTAACCGGATTTCATTAACTCCGCACCACTCAGAGACTGAAAAGACGCTTTCAGTTCACTTGTAGCTGCTTTAACGATAAGGGTTTTACCAGTTCCTGGTGGTCCGAACAAAAGAATTCCTTTACTTGGTTTAACCTTATACTCCTTCATTAGATCTTCGCGTAAAAGAGGGAGTTCAATTGTTTCAAGTAAAGTTTGTTTAACTTTATCTAGACCAACTACGTCTTCCCATTTTACAATTTCCTCTCTTTCCTTCAATTCTTCTTTTGCTCCAACTCTTCTTTCAAAGTCTAATCTGAATTTCTCGTACTCATCTAACTGTGCGATGCCCGTACTGGGTTTTATGCTCTTTAGAACCTGTAACAGATGTTCGGTCGTTACTGGTAAGATTACTCCGGCTTTTGAGGCTTCCTTAGCAGCAGCCTTAATCGCCTCATCAATTACATTTTTTATATCTGCACCAGAAAACCTTTCAGTTTTTGCAGCAAGTTTATCAAAATCTATATCATCTGCAATTGGTACTTTTCTCATGTGAACTTTGAAAATAAACTTCCTCCCTTCCTTGTCTGGCAGGTGCATGTAAATAATCTTATCACATCTTCCTGGCCTGAGTAAAGCTGGGTCTAACTGGTTCGGAATATTTGTTGCTCCAATTACGATCAAAGGCTTTTTACTTGATTTAAACCCATCAATCTCCTGAAGCATTACGCTTAGAACTCGTGGGCTCACGTCATCAGAAGAATATGCGCCTCTTTTCTTTCCAATAGAATCAATCTCATCAAAAAATAAAATTGCTGGTGCATTTTTTCTTGCAATTGCAAAAAGTTCTGTTATATTTTTCTCGCTGTTATGAGCGAAGATGCCTCCGATTCCACCGATAAAATTCTGTGTAGGGTCAACTGAAATATCATATACGAACTCTTCACCTTCAACTTGCCGTATTTCTTCCACTCTATCAAAATAGATGTCACTTTCTATAACCTCTTCGATTTCCTCCACATTATTTAGCATATCCTTTGAAATTGAAGCAGAATTCGAATATTTTGGAAAATCTCTAACTACTCTTTCTCTTAGTTCTCCATTTATCGGTATCTGTTCATGCCTCCACCAGTTTACTTCACTTAAGTAGACCTTGATTCTCTCCTGTTTATCTGCTTGCATGAATCCAATTTCAGTGAACTTCTTCACATTACTGAAACCACTGAAATAGATATGCTTTGAAATGCTTCCATTCCATTCTTTCTTATCTGCTAAACTTGCTACAATTCCAAATCTTAATAAAAGATAGACTAGGGAATTTGCTAACTCCTTGCTGACTGTAGATGCTTCAACTAGCATTACCTTCTTTACATCTTGGTGGATATTTCCATCACCGCTGAAATACCCACTTAAAAATCCAGCTAAATTCTCTTTATTAAAATTAAATGCGATAGAAGGTACGTTCTTATTTCCAGCACCATGTTCTAATCCTAGAATGTGATGGAGCAGTACAAACGCTGGCTTCCCGATAATGTAGATGTCTACGTCAAAACCCTCAACATTATTTCTCTTCTTCCTATAGGTAATGACCTTTTGGAAAAGCCCTCTACAAAGTTTAACTATATCTTCTGACTCAGCTAATGAAGTTGAAACCCTCACAACATAATTTCTGTTGTATGACCCTTCTGCAACCCACAATCCCAGGAATGTTGCAAGTTCTTTAGTAACTTTGATTACTGCAGGCAGTCCTTCTTTTCTGCAGTAGACCTCCAATTCACCTTTTTGATATTTGATACCTGATGCTTCCATTAGTTTGACAAATTCAGTTATATAAAAAGTTTTTTTCCTAAGTTTTCTTCTCAGTTCTACCCTATCTTTTTTCATCAGGTTGCAAACCCTATCCTCCCCCAATTGCTTAATCGCCTTTTTTATAAGTTCATCTGCATTTTTTATTCTCAATCCATAATCATTTTCTTTTAATGCTTCGATAAGGTCTATTTCTTCCACTGTTTTATCAGCAAATGGGATTTTTTTCGGTATTGCTATATAAGAAGAACCGGCAATTAGCTGTGATGTTCTTACTGATTCGACCTTAAAGCCATTTAATGTAAAAAGTGAATGGTAGTCTGTAACTCTAATTTTTCTTCCGGTTTTAGTTCGAACTTCTAAAATTGGAGAAGTGCATTTGTGTTTTATATGATCCTTTATATCTGCGAAAAGAACTTTCCCATGTTGGTCAAAACAAGCAACCTTTCCATTTATTTTTTCTTCAACTACTTTTCCGATCTCCTTTAATGATACTTTACCATCTTTTTCAATTAATATTTTTTCATTGGATGGGAGCGACTCGCCAAACCATTGTGATAGAATGTCGGAAGATTTGATATAGTAGAATCCGTACCTTAATTCCTTTGCCAAAGCACGCATAAGCATTGTTTTACCAGTACCAGGCGGTCCAAACAAAAGAACCCCTGAAGGTGGCTTTATTCCATATGCAAAGGCTAACTCCTTCTTCTCCAGAGGCATTACTATTGAATCCTTAAGCTCTTGTTTAACATCTTCATAATTTCCAATATCATCAAGAGATTTTTCCCCAGCACCAAGTGCCATATCCTGAACGCCGAACTTTCCAAATGACTTCATCTTCTCCTGTCTTCCTATTTCTACTTCTCTGCTCAAATTTACATTAAATTGTTCTAACACTCCAATAGCTGCGACAGTTGAAAATGCTGCAAACACTAACTCAAATTTGAATGGATACTCGAAAGCTGTGCTTATCAAATAATAAGAGAACGGAACAAAGAAAATGAATAAACTCGAAATAACTTGGCTTCTTCTTCCCCTGATTCTTCCAGAGATAAAACTAATTGCAAAAAGAGTAATTCCCCAGATAATTATCTGTAGGATTCCGGTGTCCGCAAATAAAATCTTTAATAAATTATTTATTACGATTCCAATTGCATCTCCAACTTTAAATAAAACATCTGGATTCGTAAGAGTTGCCATTGCAGTTCCAAATCCGCCAGCAATTTTATTTATCTCTAATGGTGTTTTTGTAATTCTCAATTCCTCCATACCTGGAGTATATAAATTCAAATTAACAGGCATGTATGCACTATTCGGAACTAACCATATAGAAGAAATAAACAAAATTGCCAAAACCGAAGGTATGGCTACAGCAATACTTTTCCTTGATCCAAAATGTAATGATGCTATTGCCATTCCAAAAATTGAAACCCATCCAAATAACGGAAATTGATTAAACGCGAACGGTGCGAAGATTAAGACTTCCAGAGAGGAAACAACAGCCCAGTTCTCAAACATCTCAAACAAAACAATTGCAAGGACGAGGAAGAAAATCCATCCAAAAATACCTGATTGGTATGCAACTGCAGGAATCGTAAAAATAACACTTAGAAGTGTTCCCATATAAGGGACTTTATATGCTACTGCTGCACAAATCAAAGCGAGAATAGGAACCACATAGACTGGGTAAAATGGAAAAGAACCAATTATGAATAATGCGCCCAGGAATACTAAA
>JACPAS010000009.1:0-1358 GCA_016180665.1 Microcaldota archaeon | reverse complement strand
TTTCCAAAAACCTTCATTCTCCTGCATCAGTCTTAAATAAGCAGCTACCTTTTGCTGAGCGAGTGTTTTTTCCTTGAATTGCTGTCCTGGCATGGAGTAGCTTAAGAGGTTGAAATTAAAATCCTTTACGTTTTTTTATTCGACCATTTTGACCATTAAAAATAACATTTAAAACCTTTACTAAACACCATACTAATGTTAGTTTTTGAAGGTGTAGCCAAAATGATGAACTGTGCGTTGCGTAGAAATCTTATAGATGCTGCTTACCTAGCAGGGAGAGAAGCAATAGCAGCTAAAGGAAGAGTAATCCATGTAGATCTAAAAGGAGCAAAAGATCTAGTTACTGATGTCGATCGATCAGGTGAAGAGAGATTCAGATATGTTGTTAGAAGAGTTGATCCGAAAATAAGCTTCTGGGGCGAGGAAGGAGGAAAGGATCTAAAAGATTCTGGCAGGATCGTAATTGTTGATCCTTTAGATGCAACTACTAATTTTCTTTTAGGATTCCCTCTTTGGTCTATAATTGCAGCTTACCAAGAAGAAGGAAGACTCAAATTCGGTTTAATCTACATTCCAGAATTAGGTCAGCTATTCACAGCAGAGGCTGGAGAAGGTGCGTTTCTAAATAGAGAAAGACTTTCAGTCAGGACAACTAATAGTTTGGCTTCTGCAGTGGTCTCATGTAATAGAAGTAACTATCCTGATGGTCTAATACAAACTGGCACTCGTCTAATTGAGTTACTAATTAGGAAAGCATTTAGCTGGAGGAATATGGGGACTGCAGGAGTAGAATACGCCTGGACTGCTTCTGGTAAATTTGATGGAGTTATAACTCCTCTGGCTGAGGCAGTTCATGCAGCAGGTTATCTAATAATGCAGGAAGCTGGTGCAAAAGTTACTGACCACTTAGGTAATCCAATTTCCTTAGATTCTCCTAGTGTAGTTGCAGCTAATTCGATATTACACGAACAACTCCTAGACCTAGCCAGAGAAGCATTTTCACCAAGTCAGGCCGGGGGTTCATAATGCCAGAAGAACCAATCTCTGAACAAATTATTCTAGTTGAGGGTGATGTTTACTTTGCATTTGAAGACCTTGGGCACGGTCAAAAATTTGGAGTAATATGGAGCGATAAGAGCAGTTGGCGTGTATTCTTTACAGAAGAGAACTATGTTCTCTTCAGGTATGAGATTGCTCAAAATAAATTCAGTGCTCCATTACAATTTATTTGCAGTGTCTTGAATGCTGCTCTAATCTCTGGTTGGGAAGAGGGTGATCCACAGCTAAAACTCTATGAGCAAACTCATGAACTTCCTAATTTAATCCTAAGATTGATGGTAGACAATAAGGAAAAAATT
>JACPAS010000008.1 GCA_016180665.1 Microcaldota archaeon | reverse complement strand
TGGGATTGCGCTAAATCCGAGAACGTCCTGGTGAATGGATTCAGGCTCCAAGAACAAGAACTTCATTCAAGAATGGAGCAAATTCTTCTCAGAGAACTGTCAAAATAACCCACCTCTCGAATTGCTTTTTATTATTTCCTCCTCTAATCTAATTAAAAAATCAGACAAGGTAGATTTATGGGTCGAAACAAAGCAGTGCCAGTAAAAGTTTTTGATTTTCCGCCAGAGTTAGAACTCTCCTCCGCGTTATTCAAAAAACTAATTCTTCCAATAATCTCCAATCTGCCTAAAAATGCAACTCAAGAAATGAAAGAGGAAGCGTTATTCAACCTTTTAAAAATTGGTGGATCATTAAAAATAAAATATGAAATATCAGAAAATGGAGATTTTAGAACTCCGAATTTAGTCCTTCAGAAAAAGACTGCAGATTGCGATGAGCTTGCCCTAACTTTTGTTGCAGCAGCGCGTAAACTTGGATGGGATACTTCAAGATATAAATTAATTTCTTTACAATTTTTTCTCAATCCTGGCATAGAAGAGAAAGCATCCCATATGATTTTGTTTAGAGAAACTGATAAAACTGTGTTTGATTTTACAGAGCCTAATAGCGAGAAAGAAAGGAGAAAAATTACAGGTATAACTCAAGACCAGTTCTCCTATTTCATAAAAACACACATCCCAGGATTAGGAAAAATTGATGATTTTGCAAGAGCTCCTGAGGTGAGGGATCAGAAAAGATGGGGTGCTACAGTAATATATTATAATCAAGTAGACCAACTAATAAAAAATCAGAATTATAAAAAAGCTGTACTTTACTTAAAAAAATACTTAGAATTTGCTCCTGATGATGAAGGTGCAAAAAAAGTTCTGAGTTTTGTGCTTACAAAACAGGCGGTTTTAGATGTCGAGTCTAAAAATCTGAAGTCTCTTCAAAATACAGTTACTCTATTTCAGGAAGCACTATTGCTTGATCCAAGAAATGATAATGCTAAGTATAATCTTTCAGTGGCTTTCATAAAAATTGCAGACAATTTAGCTCATGCTAAAAACTACGGGGAAGCAGCAGAATTTTATGAAAAAGCATATGAACAGAATAAAACAAATGTCCCATTTTTAATGAATCTTAGTTTTGTATATAATAATATGGGCATTCTTGCCCCAATAAATCCATCAAAAGCATCAGACCTATTCAAAAAAGCACTTAGATATACAAAAGAAGCTGAAAAGGCATGCCAAGGTAAGTGTCCAGAGTTGCAGGAGCTTAGAGAGAATATAAATACATTCCAAAAAAACATAGATATTGTAACTGCCCAAATGAAAAAGATAAATGTTCTAGATCACTAATTTATCATAACAATTTAATCTCTTAGGTTCACTATTTATATTTAATATTGGTTATGCCTATGGGACTACAGGAAAAACTAAAAGAATTAGAAGACGAGTTGCATCGTACCCAAAAAAACAAAGCAACTGAGTTCCACATTGGAATTCTCAAATCTAAAATCGCACAAATAAGAAGGCAACTACTCTCTCCTAGAAAGGGTGGTGCAAGTGCTGGCGGATTTGATGTAAAGAAAACTGGTAATGCAACCGTCGCTTTAATCGGTCTTCCAAGCGTCGGTAAGTCCACCCTCTTAACTAAGCTGACAGGTGCAAAATCTGAAATTGCTGCCTATGAATTTACTACTCTTACATGCATTCCAGGAATCCTAGATTATAAAGGCGCAAAAATCCAGGTTCTGGACCTCCCCGGAATAATAGAGGGTGCTAAAGATGGCCGCGGTAAGGGTCGCGAAGTAATTGCAGTTGCCAGAGGTGCAGATCTAGTTGTAATTATTTTAGATGCAGCCAGTCCGGTTCAGTTTGAAGTGATTATGCGCGAACTCCACGGATTCGGAATCCGGCTAAATCAAAAACCGCCTAACATAGGAATGCAAAAAAGAATGCGCGGTGGTGTAACCGTACAGTCAACAATTCCGCTTAAACAAATAAATGAAAGGCAAGTGATTGGAATTTTAGGCCAGTATAGTATTTACAATGGAGATATAGTAATTCGAGAAAACATAGATATTGATACTTTCATTGATTTCGTAGAAGGTAACCGAGTCTATATCCCATCCGTCGTAGTAATAAACAAAATAGATACCGTTTCGAATCTCGAAGAGAAAATGTTTCCACCCAATTCTTTATTTATTTCAGCAGAAAATAATATTGGAATAGAAAAGTTGCGTAATGCAATCTACCGAACCATTAATGGCCAAGAAGGGAATAACAGTCGGGGGCGTCTGTGAACTTCTCCATCGTGATCTAAAAAAGAATTTCAAATATGCATTAGTTAATGGAAAAAGCGTAAAGCACACAAACCAAAGGGTTGGGTTAGAACATATATTACAGGATGGGGATATTATCCAAATAGTTAAAAAGTAATTTTGAGAAGTAACTTATTAAACTCTTTTACCATAAACTTATTCTTTAAGGTGTAATTTTGAGTGTTATAGAAACCAGACCTAGAGGTTATGCTGAAAAGACGGTTGCTCGTTTTCCGAAAGACAGAGAGGATATTAATAAAGGAGATCGCTTCCATCCACGTGTACGTGCCCATATACAAACCTTAGCCAAAAGCGCTGAACCACAGATCGATAGACTTAAACAACTCTGGATTCCAGAGGAAAGCGGTGAAAGGCCAACAGCTGTTTTTGATCTTTTAGGATTTCATCCAGATCTTCGTTCAAGAATAGATGTTGATACCAGCATAGATACTTCTACTGAATTGTGCGGACTTAAACTTAGACTGCCTTTAGAATTCGGGGATATGAGTGCAGGCGCCCTCCATCCAAACCTTAATCTTGCACTTGCATTTGCTGCACTTGAAGCTGAAATTGTTTGCGGTACTGGTGAAGGCGGTCTATTACCTGAACTTTATGGCCAACCTAGAATTTTTGTTCAATGGGCATCAGCACGCTGGGGTGTTACTGAAGAAAGTATAGTTCAAGGTGCAGCAACAATTCTTAAAGCAGGGCAAGGAGCAAAGGCAATTGGAGGTGAACTGCCAGAGCAAAAACTCCGGCTTGAAATAATTAGAAAATTACGTAAATTTTCAGGTGCAGATGCAATCTCTCCAGCTGTTCATAAGGATGTTTACTCAATTGAGGATCTAGGCAAAGTCCTTTCATTCTTAAAATTACTTAGAGAAGCTGCTAAAGCACCGCCATTTGTTGGTGTTAAAATTATCCCAGGAAAAAAAGCCGGTGCAGTTGCATGCGGTATAGGTAGAATGGGTGGGAACCTAATCCAGCTTGATGGTAAAAAAGCAGGTACAGGTGCCACACCAAAAGTTGTCGCAGATAATATGGGTTTTGATATTGAATTTGCAGCACCAATGGTTGACCATATGCTAAGATGTGAGACTGATACGGAAACTGGTTTGCCACTTCGTGAAAGGGTAAAACTGGTAGGTGGAGGTGGAATTACTTCTGCGAGGGATCTGGCAATTGCTCTTGCATTGGGATTAGACGCGACATTTGTTGGTACTGCTGCAATGATTGCTGCTGGTTGTGTTAAAGCAGATGTTTGCGCAGCAGGTGACAAGTGTCCTGCGGCTGAAACCAATTTACTTCTTGCTAAGGCAATAGATATTAACTGGGCAAAACAAAATTTGATTAATTGGGTAATAGGAGTACAACGCGAACTTCAGGCAATTCTAAAAGCACTTGGGTTAACCGATGTAAAACATCTCGTGGGTAGAAGAGATCTTCTATATGCAAACAGCAGTCTCAGTATAGCTTCTACTGAAAGACTTGGAGTAACAAGACGAAGAGAATCAACAGCTGTCTATTATGAATCTAATAGCACGTACTGGCCATGGAGAGAAGAGGATCAGAAATTCTGGCCAGTGTGGAGAAAAGAACATGTTGCTCATTTAGCAAAAGAAGGCCTTCCATTTAAACGTTCAATGGGCTCACAAGGTCCACCATTCGTAACTTTGCCGCATACAATAACCGACCATCTCACCATAGATGTGGCTCAGATAACCAATCCACAAGGTGATGGGTATAGGCAACCAATTGGTTCAAGAGTATTTTTGGGAAGCAGAGGCCAAATGCGCGTTGTCGATCCAATTCTCTTGGGGAAACCAAAGGACGAACACCTTTTACAATTTGCAGTTGCAGCTAGAAGAACTGGTTCATTATTTATTTTATCAGAAGCTCAAAGCAAATCAATATCCGCAAAGACTCTGGAAAAAGCAGGGCTAGTTGAATTAGAAGATCCATCTACAAAAATATCAAACACTGCAGGAGTCATATTGCCAGATATCATTAACGGTTCAATTTCTAAAGTTGATCTGAGTTCTATCATAACAATACACCATGCAAATGGTGTGAAGCTTGTTACTGTAAGACTTAGCTCAGAAGACTCTAACTTAACTAATAAAGTTGATTATTATGCTCGCGCTGGTGCAGATGCAATAATTATTAGTGGCGAACTTAGTCTTAATAATTCCTCAATCGAACTGGCTGTTAGGAGAGTTCACAAAGCATTGACAGACAAGAAATATTCTGATGGCAAAACTACCTTACGTCAGCAGTGTTCAGTTCTTGCAGAATGTTCAAATGTTCGTGATGCTGCAGATGTAATAAAACTGCAGGCACTAGGTGCAGATGCAGTATTTGTAAGAGACGTAGCTGAGTTAGCAATGGAAAGTGGATCAAAAGATACTGATTCTTTAGTTAACTGGAAAAGAGGTTCACGTAGCGAAATGAAACTGGTAATGGGGGGAGATGGATTAATGAATATGACTTCAGTTGTTGGAAATGTTGATATTCTCTCAACAGTTAATCTTCCAAATAATTTACAAAAACAAATTGATGTAGAACCAGAGGGGATGAAAATTGTACGTAAAAAAGCAGCCAAATGACCATTCCGCATGCGCTCTTTTTGCAGCACTTAGAAAAGCAGGAATGCCAAAAGTTACTAGTGGAAAGGCACTTCAAGGTATAAGCACCGCAGCCAGAAGAAGAGGCACTCCATATGGAAGCGGGTTCACAGTATTCCATGCGCCTGAGCATGATTTAGGAAGATACAAGGCAAAAGTTTTCGTAGAAACTCCAAAAGATTTAGATAAAGTTAAACGCAGGCTTGCTGAGAATGGTGTAGAAATTGTAGAAGACAAAGATCCATTCAAACCAGAGAATAGCTATCTAGTTTGGGAAGCACTTTTAAACGGGACAAAAGCAGCACTTGTTGATGCTGTTTTCAAAATACACTGGGAAATGCACACTAAAACTGGAATACGTGCGCGTTTTGCCTCTCTCGGGCAATATTCTGAGACATGGAAAGGTTGCGGATGGCCAGAGGATATTGCATCAATATATGAAATGACTCAAGAAGGCGATTTATGGATAGCACATGCACGTAATCCAACTAATTTCCTTGCAGATGCAAAACGCTCACATCCATTTCATCTTTTTGATATTGCAGTAGCTCATAATGGTGAATTTAGCTCAGATGGTGTTTTTTCAGAATTTTTAACAAGCCATGGCATAAGAAGTTTTGTCGGAACAGACAGCGAAAAAGTTTTGCTTGCACTTCATTATCTAGTTAATGTTGAAGGATTGGGTTTTGAGAAAGCTGCGGCAATCCTATCACCAACTTATGAGCAATATTGGGATCTACTAAGATTCCAGGATGGCACTTCAGGTTTCCGAGATTTACTTTACAGATACCGTGGACTTCAATTAGATGGAAGCTATGCGCTAATACTTGGTTATACAACTGGAAATGATGTACAAATGGCAGGCCTTGTGCAATTCAGACCATTAGTAATGGGAGAAGATAATGAAACTGTTTATCTTGCTAGTGAAGAACACCAAATAAGAGAGGTTTCTTCGGATGCAGATGTCTGGCGCTGCAAACCTAAAAGACGGGTTCTTGCAAGCATGAGGCAGGGAATAATAAGAGATGGACGAGGGGATGACCGTAAATATTTCTTCCATAACCCTCAGGCCAGAGGAAAGACTAACGGAACTGGAATTTCCATAGCTGGAAAATCCCCCAGAGATATTTTGCATGAGGCTAATTTAGCTAGAGGCGCAGATGGAAACGTTCTCTTATATAGTGCAAATGGAGAACGTTATCTTGGTTGTGGTATAACTTCAGAAACTTCACTTACAATTAATGGACTAGCTGGTGATTCGACCGCTAAACTAGCACCAGCTGGTCATACAATTAAAGTTATTGGTGGGGTGCAGGATGATGCATTTGATGCAGCACAGGCAAATGTAACTGTAGATGGAAATGTTGGAGACGTTTCATTTTATGCATACCAAGGTGAAAGGGCATTTGTTCGTGGTAGTGGGGGGAGCCAGTCCATGGTTCTTATGAGGGGCATTCCTAGTCCATTAGTTATTTTTGGAGGCCGTTTAGATGATTCAGCAGGTGAATTCATGGCAGGGGGAACTGCAGTAGTTCTAGGTATAGATGCACTTAATACTGATTTTACAGGTCCATTGATCGGTGACTTTGCTATGAGTGGTGCAGTTGGCTCATCCAGACTTTATGCAAGAAATCAGGTGCCTTATCAATCAATTGGTCTTCAACCTGATTCGCATGAAGTCATGGCAGAACTAGAACAAGCGCTTGATGAAAATTTAATTAAGCCCTCAACTTTTTTAAGGGCTTCGCGTACTTCTCTTAGTTGGTGGGAATTAAACGAACTTTTACCTCCCTCTGTTTTGGATAGAATCCGACCACTTTATTCTAATCGGTATCTTAAACCATTAGATGTAGCTGTTCGAACTCTCGATCCATCAACCGATACTACTGCTATTGATGGAATACGTGCTTTTGCAGCTGAGTTTAACATTCAACCAGCAATAGTTAAACAGTTACTTGCTGCTAATTATACAGTAATCTCACCATCTCCTTCTGCTAAAAAGTAATTTAATTCTTTAGTTCCCCAAATAGATTATGGTCGCCAAATCTGAAATCCAAAAAGTAATGGACTGGTGCGAGTCTAAGAAGAAAGAGCGCCAACGCACGTACGTAATTGAGAGAAACCCCTTCAAAGATGAAATTCAGTGGATGAGGCGTTTTCCATTAATTGAAATAGACCGTACAAAAGAAGTAGCAGCCAAAACCAGTTTGGTTTACGATTCTACAATTAAGGCTTTATGGCATTTTTTGAATGGGAACTGGAGAAGAGTTGAGCCTGATTTTTAATTACCTTACATTTTATATAAAACTGTGTGGTAAATATAATAACTGATTTTATTATCATATTCAATCAATCAAATCCCCCATCTCGTTACTTCTGAGACACCTCTTTTTATTCTTTTTCCTTCCAATAAATAAGTGGAGTTAAGTTAAGATGAGCACTCTCAAACGGCTAGAATTAGAAAGGGAAATTGACGAACCACCAGTTCTGGTTAAGTTAGATGACACTTCAATTCCAAATTTCACAAAAGATATCCCAGAAAGCACAAAAGTAAACGATTTGGGCAGTACTACTCTCATTAACTATAAATGGCCAGAATTAACTGCTCCATCAGAAATAGACTCACTCAAAATAACCAAAATAGAAATTAAAAAAGGAGAACCACTATCAGGAATTTCAAAAATTACAATAAGAGATGGTAAAGACAGTTTGGTAGTCCGATTACGCGGTGTACTATACTTACTAAGAAAGACAAGTGAGGATGTTGCCAAATCGCTTTTGCGCCTCTCATTCAAACTTAAACTTTCAGTTGAAGAAATAGTCGGCTACTTAAAAACAATTATAGGAAATACTTACGTAATTTCAAAGCTAGAACATGGGAATTGGACGTTTGATGAAAAAATATCAGTAGAGGGTCTGAACAATGTTTCAATCGACCGTCTAGATCGCTCTCACAGGGAGCGACTAACAGAGTTACTAGTAGATAAAATGGTTGAATTGCACTCAAAAAAATTAGTTCTTGGAATTTCAAACTTACGTAATGTTCTTCTAACTAACCGAGACCTAATCTTCACAGATCTCAGGAATTTAAGATTAAGCAAAAAACCCGAGCTACTAGTAAAAGAATTTATCTTAACTCTAAAATATCTTTTCTCAAGTGGAATTGCAAACCGTGCGGATATAATCCATGCAGCCAGTTACTACTCAACTGCACTAGAAGAAGATTGCAGAACCTGGCACAGATCTAAGAGTGGTAAAAAATCCCCAGATCACTTTGCAATTTTAACTTCAATGGAGAAGGAGATCCTTTCAAACTAATAATCACAATTCAAATTCTTTCTATTTTTGTTGATCCTAAATTTTCCTTGTCTCTATTTAGTCTATAGCTGCTGGCAAATTCGCTCCCCATTAATCCTTCCTCATGCGTAATCACGAATGTTTGTTCAACAACTTCCGGAATTTTTTGTTGCAAGGTCGTAGAAAGTAATTCAATTGCAGTCTTATCCAAATTATGCGTAGGTTCGTCTAATATTAGCCAACTTAAGTTCGGCGTTAAAACCATTGCAAGTGCAACTCTTAAGGTAAGTGCAGCACAAGCGCGTTCCCCACCACTTGCAATAGTATCCAGCACTACCCAATCTCCATTAAATATCTCAAATGAGTAATCCTTTTCAGTTACCTGCATTCTAATTTCCTTATAATCATTATATGGATAGCATATCCTCCATATCTCATTCATTGCTACGTTTATAGACTCTATTAAACTCATTCTCAGATTTGTCTGGGTAATGAGCAGAGAATTTTTGTATATTGCTAGCTCTTCCTCAACATTAACCAGATATCCTAATTCCCCCTCAATATCTCTCATTTCCTTAAGATTCATTCCGAGCAATTGACAGACTTGCTCTGTATTTTTTATTTGCATAGTTAATCTTTCTAGTTGGCCCTTGTTATTCTCATACAATATGCGCGCTTCTTCCATTTCTTTGCCGATTTTTTCATACTCATTCTTATCAAATTTAATTTCAGTTATCTTAGTTCTAAGCTCATTCATTCTTACCTCAGCTTCCTGAGTTTCCTTAATTCTTTTAATAGTTTTTTGCTGATCTTCAATTTTTCTTCGTACTCCATCAGCATTCTTTCGTAATTGTTCAAGCTGTTCCTCCTCACTCTTCATCTCCAATCCAAACTTCTTCTTCCCAGCAATTAAATTGACTAACTCAGACTCTATTTCCTGAGTATTGGAAGGCTTAATTGCAGAAACTTTTTGCACAAGCAGTTCAATCTCATGGATCTTTTTTTGAATCTCCTTATGGTGGCTCTCAGTATTTTCTATCTCTATATTCAGCCTGTCCACACTCTCATGACACTGTATTATCTTTTTTGTCTTTTCATCAATTAATTTTCTCATGTGGTCCTGGTCAAGTTTGTTTTCGCAAAACGGGCAGACTGAAACATCTGGTTTTGCATTTTTCAGTATTTCCTCATTTTCTTCTATCTGCGCAGAATTCATGTTCAATTCAATTCTTTTCTCAGTTAAAAGTTTCAGCTTCTCGTCTAAAAGTTTTCTAAATTCAGCCAGTTTCTCAGTTCCTCCTGCCATCTTAAGTTCAGCATTTAATTTTTCAGCATACTCAGATTCTTTCTTAGCATTTTTCAGCAGACTTTCAAACCCTCCAATTTTAACAGCAATATCTTGAAGTCCCTGATTTTTTGATTTTGTGCTTGCCGTAGCTTTATTTAATTCGTTATTTAGCTCTTCTATATTGTAATCTACAACGACGAACTTCTCAGGAATATCTTTTTTAAGAACCTCCAACCTTCCTTGCAGCAGTAATAACTCTTTATTAAGTGACTCATAAAATTCAGATTTTTTCTTCAACTCTTTGAAAAAATTAAGAAGTTCCAGATTTTTTATTTTATTCTCTTCAAGACTTTTTTCGATTCCTTCTCTTTCTTGAGTTAGGGTTCTAAGTTTCTCCTGATTTTCGATTACTTTGAGTTCCAGATCTTTTAAATTTCCAAGATTAAATTTCTGCTCTAATCGTAATCTCTGACTCTTTATTCTGTTTAGCAGGCTTATGCTATTTGCTCTGGCTGTTTCAAACCTGTCCAGTCCGAGCAAAACATCCATCTCCTGTTTTCTTCTTCTTGGGTCAAGTGTCATAAAATAGTCTATATTATTTTGCTCAGAATAAATTGCCCTGGAAAAAAGATCATAATTTATACTTAACAGCTGTTCAACATAGCTATTAACTGCTGTAGTCCCACGTTCAAGAAGTTTTCCATCGCAAGAAATTTCCGCATCTGTTTTTGTAGTTGTTTTTCCCTTTTCAATTGTTCTTTTGATTCTATATCTTTTACTCATCCAAATTAATTCCAAACTAACTGACGCATTGTTTTCATTTAATCTGAGAATATCCTCTATTGATATTTTTCTTCTTTCTAATGCCGGAAAAGTGCCAAAAAGCGCAAAAGATATCCCATCCAAAACAGTACTTTTACCACTTCCCATAAATCCAACAAGCATATTTGTTCCTTTACTAAATTCAAAGAAGCTTTTTTCGTGGGAACGCCAGTTAGAAAGTTCTAGGTTG
Organism: Microcaldota archaeon; assembly: GCA_016180665.1. Taxonomy (GTDB): domain Archaea; phylum Micrarchaeota; class Micrarchaeia; order Anstonellales; family Bilamarchaeaceae; genus JACPAS01. Next base: position 6,379 of record JACPAS010000008.1, on the reverse strand, counting down.
AGAATCATAAGACCACCAAAAAGAGTGTTTTGATATATAAGTAGAATTATATAAATCCGTTGATTTCCACCAGTCTATCTGACTGGTGGCACTAAGAAATGCAGATGGAAATCATCATCTGTCAAAATGTTGTTAGGTGAGCACTCCGAACGAAGTGAGCATGCCACCAGTGTTTCACTGGTGGTGAGTGCGAACATTTTGACACACTTGGTGGGTAGTACATTTATAAACATAATTTAACATAATTAAATTATGCGTTTAAAGCTATTCTCACTTAGAACAAAACGGATCACTACAAAGCCGGAGGGGGCTAGTCTTCAAAATAGGCCTCTACTAGGACCTCATCCACCTTTGGTTCTGGAACCAACTCAAGAGCCTATTATTCTGTTAGGGGCAGCTAGAAAAACTGCAATTCCTAGTGCTAAAAATAAAAGATGGATAATGTGGAAGCGACCTGAGATGAAACAGAGCCACAGCACAGTTACTAATTCTTTTCTACCAAAGTCGCCTGTAGACAAGATCCTTAGTTTGGTTCTTACAGCCGGTGCATTTGCTGACTTAGCTGTTTTAACTATTAGTTTTTTAGCCTACCAACTACGTCCAGATGTTGCTCTTGTTGGAATAATCGGCGGAGCTGCAGGTGGTACAGGTCTATTTCTAGTAAAAATATGGAAAAATAAGACAGATAAAAGAGAACAGGAAGAAATTAATCCTTCCTAAACGTCAAAATATCTATTCAGTTCATGCCCACTAACTGCTTTCTGATTTTCCATGTGCTCAAACAGTTTCAAATCCAGATAATCCCCAAGCAATTCAGGTGGAAATATTCCTTTTATAAATTTAGTATCACTTTCCAGCGCTTCAATTGCGTCTCTTAGACTTTCAGGCATCTTCTTCATCTTGCCTTTGAGTTTTGAACTGTCATCAGTTGGATCTCCAGGATCGGTTTTATTCTTTATTCCATCAATTCCTGCTGCCAAGACAGCAGCATATGCAAGATAAGAATTTACGGAAGGATCAGACAATTTATATACAACTGCCTTACCATCTCTGTCATTTTTCTTCTGGTGTGGGACTTGGACCGCTGCCTGTTTGTTAATCTTACTCCATCCCAAGAACATCGGGTTCACAGCTAATCGTTTGTAAGAATTACTCGTTGGATTTGCAAATACACACAGCGCAGGTGCATGTTCAAGCAACCCGCCAATGTAATATCTGCCATTTTGACTTAATTGCGCATAACTATCATTTGCATCATAGAATATATTGCTGTCTGCAGTTTTCCACAAGCTCTGCTTTATGTTAAGGCTACTTCCGCCTTCCCCTTGCACTGCCAATGGCATAAACGTACACGTGGCATTTGCTATTGCAGTTAAATTCCTTGCAACAAATTTCGTAGTTACCAATGCATCTGCAGCTTGTTTTAAACCAAGTTCCCCAATGCTTAAGCTTTGTTGGCCGGTTGGAGAACTTCCGTGTGAATGAGAATCAATAGCAACGCCAAAATTCTCCTCCAGTGTATCAGAAATCTGAACTCTTGCTGCGTAGAGCGTATCAGTTGGCTGTGCTACGAACGACCCATTTTTTTTATTTGCATATGCAGAAGGTCCCCACCATGCTTCTCTGGAATCCATAAGACTTCCACTTCCTCTTCCTGGTGCAGTCCTGTCGGTAGTCACTGTTTCAAATATATGAAATTCGACATCAGCAGCAATTTTAGCATTCTTAATTCCCATTGCAGAAAGGTTTGTTTCTACTCGTTCAATTACGTATCTTGAGTCTTTCAAAAACCTTTCATTACTTACTGCAGTGGCGATGTTGCAAATTAGTCTAATTGTGGAAACTTCCCAGGGAATCCTTGCAGAGGTATCAGGATCAGGCAACAACAACAAGTCCGTCTCTTCCTTTTCAAATACTTTTAATAAGTTAGCAGCATTTACACCCTTACTAAAACTGGTCTCATCAAATTCATTTTTAGATAAACTCACTCTATGCAGTTGGCCGTTTATTCCAAAAAATTGAAAATCTACCCATTTTATCTCATTTGTTGCAATATACTTAAGTACTTCATCAACAGCGGTCATTCAAACACCATATCTAGCTAACAAAAATAAACTTATATACTTAACTCCCAAAACTTAAATATGAAATTCTATGGGGCACTATTTCTTTTGGCCATGGTATTCATTTCAGGTTGCGTTTCTAAAACTGTAAATATAGATCCCACTACTAGTTTAACAAAAACCGAACAAACAACAGAGGATGGAGTTGATCTTATGAAAAGCGATTATCAAAAAATTAAATTCACTGGTGTTGGTGTAGTCTCTCCAATGACCGGAACAAAGTGTCTTTATTATGAGTTTGCTTTTTTCTCAGGAGATACAATATACGGAAATTACAAAAGCGATGAAGGATTTTATGCGAAGGTTAATAGTGAAGAGGTAAAGCTTCAACTTCCACCAGCCAGACTTTATCTTAAGCCGACCTTTGAAAAAAATTATATAACCTATGATAAATCTAATCCTGAAAACATAAACAAAGCAGCAGAGAACGTTTTTGTAGATGCTCCACCAAAAGTTTTCACATTTAAAGAATGGTGTATTCTTCCAAATAAGACCTATCTTCTAAAGGTTAAAAAAGAGAGTTTCTACTTACCACCTTCAGACCCAGATTCTGAACCTGGAGAAAGTTCAGCAACTGCGTATCAAATCAGTGATGAAGAATATTCTGATAAAGAGAAAAAAGATCACGAAACCCCCCAAAGTAGATGGACTTACTAATTATTTTTGTTTAGCCCCTTCTCTAACTGCCTTGACCATCTGTTTCATCTTCTCTAATCCGGCGCCATTTTCAAAAGCAGTTCCAACCTGAATAATATCCGCGCCAGCTTTAATTATTGCCTTTGCTTCCTCGGGCTTTCTAATTCCGCCTGCAACTATATAGGGTACAGAAACAAGAGAAGAAACCGCCTTAACCATATCCAATGGAATATGTCCTTCTGTGGGATTACTTCCAGCATCAGTTAAAATAAATCTAAAACCCATATACTCCGCAGCCAAAGCAAGTGCGCCAGCTATCTTCGGCTTATTGCGTGGAATAACATCTGCCTCACCAACCCAGCCGACGGTTCCTCCAGGTTCAACCACGATATACCCAACTGGTAACGGTTCAATTTTATACTGTTTGACCATCGGTGCAGCAAGCATCTGCGCCTTAGTAATCCAATAGGTATTCTTAGAATTCAAAAGTGACATGAAATAAACTGCATCTGCATATCTAGTAACTGTTCCAATGTTTCCAGGGAAAAGTACAACTGGAACATTCACGACTTCTTTTATCTGCTGTGTTACTTTATCGAGCATTTCACCCTGAACACCAGTGCTTCCCCCAATGAGAACCACATCAACACCAGCGTCGCTGGTATTTTTGGCAGTTTTTATAGCATTTTCCAAGCTACTATAATCCATTGGATCTATAACTGAAAATAAGAGCCCGCCTTTCTTCTCAAGTTCTTCCAGTATATACTTTTCAACTTTCATCATTTTGCTCCCTTAAAAATATCAAATATAGACTTACTAAGCTCTTTCATTATTACAAATTTTCTCTCTGTTGAATAGTTCTTTAACACCTGGAATATGTAGCTTGTCATTTAATCACTTTTCTTCTTTATATACCCTTCCTTTATCAGGTTATTCAGACCTTCTTCTGCCCTTTTCACAGGTAAATTATAGGCTTTGCAAAACTGCTCCAAATCAATAACTCCACTATGAAGTTTTACCCATTTGAATAATTCTTCTTTGAGTGTTTCATCCCCTAATGACTCCAATTGTTCAAGCCTTTTCTTCTGCTCTTCAGACTTTCGTTCAGCTTCCAAAAGAATCCTTGCATTCTGCTCACTTGAATGAACTAAATCTTCGTATTTTTTTGTCAGAGAATTATGCTTCTCTTTCAGGTCTTCTAGTTCAGATGAAACATCAACGACGTCTTTGTCCATTGCTTTTTCAAGTTCTCCAAGAAGCTCTAACAAAGGCGAAACCAGATTATACGCGTTAATTTCATAGTAATCCTCAATTATCTTAAGTGTATTCAGCAAAACTGGGTAAACTTCTATTAATCTTCTTCTTTTACTCAAATGACCCGGGATAGAATAAATAAACAATATCTCTTTTTTTCCAAAAACAATCCTATAATGAAGATACTGTTTTCCCTGCAAGTCCTCTCCATGAGCTTTCTCAACGCTAAGCTCGTCTTTTTTAAAATTTATTTTGTTAAATCCCAACTCCCCAAGTAATGGGGCTAGTTTAGCTAATGTTTTTTTCATTTTTGCCGGAATAACTATTTTTTCCTCTTCGTTCATTCGTCCTCGACCACTACATTAACTACGCCTTTTGTAGCTTTTCTCATCTTAACCAGCGAGAATATCTTTATAATGTCTTTTTCTTCAATTCCAAGCTGTCTCAGGAATGCAATTATAGAAGATTTCGAGTAACCAAATTTTTCAAGAAGGCCGACAATATTCTCAGCATCAAGAAGGCCATCATTCTTTTCGAATTCCAACTTTAAGATACCTAATTGGCTTTCATTCAAACCAAGCTCATAGAGCATCTTCATTAGTTGGTCTCTCTCGATTTCTACCTCCATACCATCACCGACGATCTTCAACAGAAATAAAGGTTCTTCTCCATCAATCTTATTAAGTAAGAAGGTCGTAGACTTTGCCTGTCTTTCTGCAAAAATCATATTAATTGCAGCATCACCGACTCCGAATTTAGATATTTCACTATCTATAAAATCTGAATACCCAACTGAATTCTTTACGTAGCTTCTAAACTCATTTAGCACGAGTCTAAGAACAAACATCGTTCCAACATTGCTGAATATTGTTTTATGAATGTCTGTGGGGTTCTGGCTTGCTACGATCAATGCAAAGTTATACTTCCTTCCTTCCCTTACAATGGTAATAACATCGCTTCTTTCATCACTTGCAATTTTCCAGGCCTCATCCAAAACAACGAATAACTTGATTCCCTTCTCCTCTTCTATTCCTTCCTTCCTCATTATTTCTTTTATATACTGCAAAATTGTTAAGCCAGCCAAACTGCGCATTTCCTCTGTTGGCAGATCATGAAGATCTAAACAAACCAACCCAGAATTAATTAGGCTTTTTATATTAAGTGTGGATTTACCAGCAAAAAAGTCACTTCCTTCACTTGTAAATCTTTTAACCAGTCTCGCTGCCTTCTTGTAGCCTTTTTTCTCAAGTATGTTTCCGACATCTATTAGGGTCGGCTTGCTTTTTGTGGAATAAACCTCTTCCAGTGCCTCTTCAATTTCATCTCTCTGTTCAGAATTTTCCTTCAAATTAAGCAGAACATCCAAAGCAGAAACAATTTGCTGGATGCGTTCCCTTTTCTGTACCCCAACCAGGTCCAATAAGTTTAGCTTCTCTTTCCCAAGTTTGATTACTTTTCCCCCTGCCTGTTTTACCCAATTCTCATATTCGCCAACCCAGTCAATAATTATCGCATTTGAATTCCAAATAAGAGATGCACGAGTAAGAAAGGTTTTAACTAAATAGGATTTTCCGCTTCCAGTAATCCCAACAATTGAGACATGGGGATTAATCAGCCTTTTAAAATCCCAAAAAACAGGTGTGTTGGTGTATCTTGTTTTCCCAAGGTAAAGTCCATCACTGATACCTGAAAGCAGCAGCTCTTTTCTTGGTTCAGGCGGATGAACGAGAATCATTTTCTTAGCTAGTTCTTTAGATAGGATATATGATAGGTCCATTACTTTTTACTTCAACTTTGGATTTTAAAAACGTAATCATCAATATCTATCTATTCCCAATATCTATAACTTTAAAAGACTTTCCTCTCCGAATATAACTATGCAACATTTAGATCGTTCAGTTTCACCTAGAACCAAACGAATGGTTGAGCGTGCATTGAAGCCACTTAGCAGAGTTGTTGCAAAATATAAAAGACAAGCCGATAGTTTAGAAGGCAAAAACCATGGCTTTCTTATGCTCCCTTCAGAAATAGAGGATACACACATACTAATGGAGAAGCTTGGAAGACTAAAACGCGAACTACATGAATCCGTTAGACTAATTGATATAGACGAGCGTGGATTTAAGGAGATCTTTCAACATACTCAAAGCAGGACTACTCCCGGAAGAATAAAGACATTTTTCAGTAGACCAAATCCATTTGAGGAGGTAGTATCTAGAGCATCAAATGGGTTAATTCATGCTCTTGGCGTAGTTTCTGCCCTTCTAGCCACACATTTTCCCATAGTCTTCGTAGTTCCAGTATATGCTGCAGTATGCACGCTTAAATCATTACTAGTTAGTAGAAGCATTATCGAAGCTAGGCCT
>JACPAS010000138.1 GCA_016180665.1 Microcaldota archaeon | reverse complement strand
CCGTACAATAGGTTCCTGGTTTTTAACCATATGTGAATTAGATTGCTGCACTTCCTTAATTGCATCATAAATAATCTTCTCGACGCGCTTCACATCTGAATTATAGTCCACCCCTACTTCACTAGTAATAATAATCTCTTCTTCTGGCGTATAATAATTAGTAATTATGCTTTGAGAAAGTTTTGCATTTGGTATGATTATATGATTATTGGTTATTGTTTTTATTTTTGTACTTCTCCATCCTATTGCCTCTACCTGCCCTGTAACGCTCTGACCAGCAACTGATGAGTCTAACGTAATATAATCTCCCTCTCTTAAGGGTTTATCAGCCATTATGTAAATTCCTGCGAAGAAATTGGTTAGTGAATCCTGCAGAGCTAGTGCGACCGCTAAACCTGCAATTCCTAATCCAGCTAAAAGAGGGGCTATTTCAATGCCTAAATTATCTAAAATAATTATTGCAAATGCAAGATAGATAAGAATTCTGATTATATTTTTGACAAATGGGAAAATCTCATCATCCAATGTTGATTTTGTCCTTGGGGCGATGTCTCTTCCATACCAGATAATTAAGACATCTAAAACACGATTTACGATGACAGATGCGACTATTAGTTCAGCTATAAAATAAATTTTGTTAAGTTCAATTCCAAATAACTTTAGAGCTGGGTAGGAATAACTTAAAGTCAGATAAATTGCAGCCAAAGTTACAAAAATATGCAATGGATTTTTTGCCTTTGCAATTATTCTGTCATCCAGGTCAGTTTTGGTCTTCCCCGCCAGAATTTTTAGAAAATGAATAACAACTAATAGTCCTATATTTAGAGCCAGAATTGAAACTGCCAATAAAATTACTGCGACCAATAAATTTTCCTGAGGGATTACATCTATTAGAGCTAAAGGTAAAGAGACCATATATACTATGTAAGTAGATTTTTTTATAAGACTTTCGTGACGAGCTTTTAAATGCAAATGTTTGCACATCTAAGTAATATGAGACGTATGGTTGGGTCTGGTGTAAGTCGGGTTACTGGGATAGCTGCAGCTCCCGCCAAAGTAGCAAGAACTCTACCCCTAATTGATAAAGCTTCCAAACCTCAAACCAGACCGTTTCCTGAGCGACTCGAAGCAAAGGCAAAAGCTGCACTAGAGAAACACCAACAAGCATGTGCTGAAAAATATTGTAAAAAACCCTGGTATGGTAGGTCTCACGGTACCTGGCCAGGTGTAACTGGTTCTATCAAACTAGGTCAGCCTTGTATCTCAAGAACTGGTAACGACAGGGAAATTATTGTTTTTGTTCCAGATGATAGGGGAACGCCAAGATTGAGAGTTTTAGAAGCGGTAACTCTTTAATGCTTTAGAAACAAGCAGCATAAAGCAAAAATATTTAAGCAAGTTCCAGCATAATATAAATATTGAGTTTAAGGGGTGAATCTAATGGGATGCGGATCAGGTTGTGGATGTGGTTCAATGAGCGAACCAATGCCAAAGAAAAAGGAAGAAAAGAAAGCTAAAAAATAATTCTATTTTTTTATTTTATTTCTGCGACTGTAGTCTAGTCACACTTTTTGTACCTCTATATTCTGAGGGCAAAAAGCCGACCTATTGAATGACAATCCATTCAATGGTCCTCCAAAATCTGAACCAAAAACCTAGTAAAAAAGCATGAGATTATAATCACAGTCTTATGCTTGAAAAAGCTAGTGACCCGGGTTCAAACACCAGCCTTTCATTCATGAGTATTTGCTCAGAGAAAGGCTAGTGCTAACCCAAATCTGTAATTAAGAGGTTTGGTTTTATCGTTTTCCTCTCAAATAAAGAGGGGGGATCAGAATCAGCACTCAAAATGAGGGCGGAGTCTCCCCCTGCGTTTTTGTGTGAAAATCCCGGCGGTCGCAATTTTCATCAGAAAATTGGGAGCTTTTGAAAGCTTCTGCATTTCAATAGATCGCAATTTTGTTTTACAAATCAAATTTATATCTTACTCTTCCATCCACGCATAAGTTAGTTATAGGTATTCCTAATTGAGTATGAGTTGCTAGTTCCATTGCTGCATTGTACGCTAGACTAAAAGGCGGATAACCGTATCTTGATGATCCTCCAATCAATGATAATCTCTCGTTTTCCAATTCCACATATCCACCTCCAATTGCAGTGAATCCAACAGGAGATCTAAAAACAATAAGTCCTTCATTTCTTGTTCCAGTTGGATCCTCAATCCAGCCAAACATATGTGTTTGGTTTCTTCCAGAACCTTGGCGCATAATTAAATACTTAGATTGCCCATTTATTGAACTTCTCGTCAGATCTTCAATTACCATGCTTATTGAAATTGTTGATGGGTCTGCTGCAGGCCCTTCAAATCTTTTAATCAAATTAACAACCATTTTTTTAGGTGGCCTTGCAAGCATAAATCTTATGACTGGTAATACTATTTTCTCTATAAACTCCTGCAAACCTAATCCAAACTCACGTCCATTAAAGTCTCTTAAAGGCCCGTCTTTTGCAAAGTGAACATCTGCGATAAATCTTGCATCTAAAACAAGAACTGGTGGAATTCCTTTTCTAACCTTTAGATAAATTCCATTAGTGAAACTTCCTTCTGCAAGAGGGAATCTAAATCTAAAATCAGTTCCTCTTTTAAGTAGATTGCGACTTACTAGTTCAATTTTTCTTACAACAGTCATTATTAGAATTATAGAAACAGTAATCTTTTTA
>JACPAS010000007.1 GCA_016180665.1 Microcaldota archaeon | reverse complement strand
AGCGTAGCTTTTTAAGAATGACTGAAATTTCAATTTTTTTCTTAGTCAATCACCTAAGTCGTATCAGGTCAGCCTTTATATAGACTAAGTGTTAGACCAACCTCGACAAAAAGGGCAAAAAACTGCTGAGCGTCCTCAGGTCTGGTCTGAGATTTCTTCCCCTGCATTCTAATCAGACCAGAGGACGCCCTCCAATTTGACAGAATTCTGTCAAATTTCGCAGAGCCTTATAAGTAGCCTTTCCACCGAAGTGATAGTATGGCTAAAGTAGATTTGTATAATCACTGGGTGAACAAAGGATAATCATAATTACAAATACACTGCAGGCACCTTGAGATATTTTTTTCCATTTGCCTTTCCTTCGCCTAATTCATCAATTGATACTATAAAAGTCTTTTTGGGCGTATATTCAGAGAGGAAATTTGCAAATGATCTTGTTGTCTTGCCAGCTTTCTTAACTTCAACTGCCATTTCCAGATTGCCAACTACGAAGTCCAGTTCTCCACCGGATGCAGTCCGCCAGTATTTTACTCCCCCTAATTGTCTAAGTTCGCAATAGATGAAATTCTCCAATGCCTGACCGGTCATGACCCCTGAGAAATCACCAAGCAGGTTATTCCTGAAACCATGGTCCAAGAAATACACCTTCGGGTTTTTTCTTATTTCAGTGGAGATATTTCTATGGAACGGTCTGACTATGCTTATTACAAAGGAATCCTGCAATAGAGGCAACATGGTCTTTACTTCATTGTAAGATATTCCGGATTGCTGGCTGAGAGTCTCGTATTTTATCGGACCGCCAACAGAAGCAGCAAGCGTTTTCAACAGAAGAATTGCCGGTTCCCGATATTTGTTCCCGAATCTGGCTACTACGTCTTTCTCCACATAATTAGAAAATAGAGTTTTCAAGAGCTCAGTTTTTTTAAATTCGTCCTCTTCTAGAGCGATGCGCGGATATGAACCATACTTCAGATATTCCTTGAGATAGGAATTGAAATCTCCTAGGAATCCGGTTTCTGTTGCCTTCCCTGCTAAGGTTTCCGCCCTCAGTTCCATGAGTTTCTTTTCATGTTTTGGGCTTTTTGCTCTGAGGAACTCCAGAAAACTGAATGGCAGAACATCTATGAATATCACTCTTCCTACCAAATATTTTCCTAATTCCGTCAAGTCAAAAGATGATGAGCCAGTAGCAATAAATTTGGCATTTGGATAAGTATCATAGAGCAGTTTCAGTGTTTTCCCTATGTCCTTTACATACTGGGCTTCATCGAATAAGAACCAAGTCTTTTTCGTCTGATGGAATCTTATAAATTCATGGGGGTCTTTTTCGAATTTCATTCGTTCCAGGTCATCTTCAAGTGTTACTAATACGATGTCTTTTTCATCTACCCCTTTTTTTAGCAGGGTTTCGCGTATCCTTGTTAGTAGCGTGGTTTTTCCGCTTTGTCTCGGCCCTCGAATGAGTATTATCTCTTTATCGTCCAGCCATTTTTCTATTTCTGGTTCAGCATCTCTTGGTACATAGTCCACGTAGTTATTGTGGTGCTATAACTATTTAAACTTATCTTTTTTATGAAAGTTTACAATTTAATAAGGTTATTTTAATAAAATTCTGAGAAAATATTAGTTTGGTTGTAGTTTGTAGTGTACTACCATCTTAAAGGCAATTGCCTAACTTAGTTCAGGCCTAACCATAAAGTAAGCTAACCCAAATAAGTTTTTACGCAAGAGTATAGCGTATACTTCGTCCGTTTCCGCATTTTTGGATGATTTTTTTAATCATGAGCTTATTGAGTCTTGCGACAATGCCTGGACGGCTCAGTGAAACTAACTTCATAAGTTCACCGCTTCCAATCCAATTTTTCGACCTTATTGCCTCTATTATCTTTTGGTCTGTTTGATCCAGATTCTTTATGGATTCGCGAATTCTGGATGGAATAAAGTTGAAAATTACTTTGGTCTGGCCTGCCGATAGTATGAACTCGGGTTCAGGGTATCCGCCTTCCCTACATAATTGCCTCATTTTGAACAGACCAGAACCATATTTTTCAATTTTACCTATATCATAGAAATATTGCGAAAGAACAGGATTTCTTGGGCGATGGGCAGGAATCTGGGGAGTTACGTCTGGTGGGAATGAGCCCGGATTTATTATTTCCAGTCTGTCCGGAAATAGGAAAATACGAACGTCTGCACGGTCAAAATAATTTCGATGAATGAGCGCATTGTTAACCGCTTCCCGCAAGGCTTCAAGCGGAAAACGAGGCGATACTATCCTGTCAAATCCTTTTATCGTGACTTCTTTCGATATCTTCTTCTCTAGGACGGCACCTGCAGAATCGCTTATCTTCCAAATATTTCCCGAAAGGGTCTGCTCTTCAAGCACAGTCTGCATATCATTGCCTGCAAATTCTATTATTCGTAATTGCGCTTGTGGATGGAATTTTTCTGGATGATCGGAGAAGAATATGACGCCGGCATTGGTGACGTGTCCTTTGGAACTGGCTCGGATCAGTGCCCAAAGATGTTTTCCCTTTTCTCTGGGCGGTTTGACATTACGCACCTCTTTTCTTTTGTTTAGATAATTGCGAAGAATTTGCACTGACAAATCGGATTCTTTTGCATCAATACACAACGCCTCATCAAATCGAAGCAGGAGTGATTCGGCTGCTTTTTCAACTATTTCATCGAGTTGCAATTCTCTTGTGGTGCTGCCTATTCGAAGGTAACCCGTATTACCAAAGGTGTGAAGTCTGTCGCTCTTCGGGACGGTTAATATCACAACTTGACGTTTTTCGATGATGAGTTTCTCTACGGTTATCTTGGGGCGCGGTGCGATTACGGAAAGAAAGTTCGATATCTTATCTTGCGCATCAAGTTCGCAGCCTACAATATTTCCTTTATTATCTACACCGATAATAAGCTGCCCTCCTGCGGTATTGAGAAATGCGCAAATTGTCTTTCCAACCGCGCTTTCTGCAGTGCGTTTGAACTCGAGATGTTCGCCTTCTCCTTTTCTGATAAGCTCGGTTAAGGTAAAAATGTTCATGTAGGTATTACGAGGTAAAAGTATTTAAACCTAACGATTATTAACGATTAGCTTAATGATTAAGCTTATATACCGTTAAGCTAAATATAAAGAATCATTAAGTATTATAAACTTAACAATAACTAACAATTGTTAATAATGATCTTCGTCAATCCTCTAACCTTATTCAGGTCAGCGTGTCAAAAAGCTCGCACACACCACCAGTCACAGACTGGTGGCATACTCACTTTGTGAGGTGTGCTCGCTGATAGCTTTTTGACAGACAATGAATTCCACTACTAGGTACGACCTAGGGACCACTGGTCAAATAGACCAGTGGAATTCACTGGATTTAAATAGAACCACTGCTAGACCAAATTCGACAAAAGGGGCAAAAAACTGCTGAGCTTCCTCAGGTCTGGTCTGAGGTTTCTTCCCCCGCATATTGATCTGATCTGAGGATGCTATCTTTTTTAAACTCCATTAGAATAAGATAAATATGAAAGAAACAATAAAAAAAATCTCTCCTTTAGTAGGCCTGCTAGTGCTTGGAATCTTCATTTTGCTAACTATCTCAGTTGTCAGAACCAGTCTTTTTGGGGAAGTCGAAGGAGAAAAACATATCTATTTTGAAATAGTCTTTTTGCTGTTACTTGCAGTAGCAGGTGAATTAGTAGTCGTATACACTAAACAGCCTTCAGTAATGATCCTTATGATTCTAGGGCTTTTTATGAGCCCGAGTTTCTTACATCTTTCTTGGGATTTTCTGCATTCGTTAAATCTTCCATTTAACATCCCATCAGAACCGCCAGATATTCTAAGACTAGAAACTATCTTGGTTGTATTCGCACAGTTAGGAGCAGTTATTTTATTGTTCAAAGTCGGAATGCACAATAAAATAGAACGTATTTTTGCCTTTGATAATTTGATAGTTGCAATAGCCGGTATTATACTGCCTTTTGCAGTTGGCTACCTATACGCAACCTATGCAGGCGGAAGTTTTGCTTATTCTATGTTTGTGGCAGCAGCCCTAACCGCCACATCAGTAGGAGTAACAGTCGCAATCCTAAAAGAGTTTAAACTTCTCAACGAGAGATTTGCGGAAATAATAATAGGAGCTGCAGTTTTAGATGATATCCTTGGTCTTTTGGTTCTATCCCTGGTTATAAATATTACTGGAACAAGTGGCGGTGAATCAATAATTACGCCATTGCTTTTAACTCTAATCACTGCTGTTGTTTTCCTTCTAGGCAGCGTATTAGCAGGAAATTATTTTGTAAAATACTTGGACCGAAAAGAAATGAGCCCGAAAAGATTCATGCTGATTCTGGCATTTGTGCTGTTCTATGCTTATTTTGCGGAGTTTATCAAATTATCTGCAATAGTGGGAGCATTCATGGCAGGTATCATACTGAATAAAAGCAAACACCATGATGATATAGAAGAAAAAACATATGGGTTAGAAATGTTATTCATGCCAATCTTTTTCATATCTCTGGGAACCCTTATGGATGTTAACGCACTGGTAACTTTCTTAATTCCGATTTTGATTCTTTCTTTTCTAGCTATACTGACTAAAGTTGTTGGTTGTGGCGTGGCTGCGATATTTGCAAAATTAAAATCACTCGAGGCTGCAATTGTTGGTTTTGGCATGTCTCCGAGAGGAGAGGTCGCCCTTATCGTTGCTTCTATTGGTTTGACGACAAAAATACTCAATGCTTCAGAATACTCGATAATTGCGACAATGGCATTACTAACAACGTTGGTTACACCGCCAATATTGCAAGCATTGATTACTAGGAGAGAAAAGGAGAACGTTGGTTGATATGGTACTCATAGAAGCGATAACCCTTTTGGTTTCTTTAGCCATTCTATCAAAATCATCCAGTGTAGTAGTTGAAAATGCAGTAAAACTTTCAAAGTTTTTTGGAATAAGTCAGGTAGCTATAGGATTTATTCTTTTGGCCGTTTCAACTTCATTACCAGAATTATCAGTTTCAGTTATTTCTTCTACTGCAGGTGAAGGAGCCATTGCAGCTGGTAATGTTTTTGGTTCAAATATTGCAAACATTCTATTGATCCTTGGAATTGGTGCATTTTTATATGGTTTGAAAATAGGAAAGAACGACCTTAAGGATATTGCCATAGTATTAGTTTTAACAACCATAATCTCAGTTTATATTATTTTCAATAGCACCATTAGAAACCAGGCGCTGGGTTTTCTGGAAGGTATTATCCTCATTCTGTTGTTTGGATTTTATGTTATTTATATCTTTAGAAAGAAGGCAATAGACGGAGATGGTATTGAACAAGTTACAAAGAAAGAAGCGTTGTATTCATTTTTGTTTTTCTCTGCTTCTATCATTTTGGTTCTTGTAAGTGCTAGTTTTGTTGTGGATTCGGCGGTAAAACTTGCCAAGTTGCTAAACATTGCAGAAAGTTTCATAGGTGCTACTATCATCGCAATTGGCACTTCGTTGCCAGAATTAGCAATTGATCTGCAGGCCATTAGGAAAAAACAATACGGATTAGCTTTAGGTGATGCTATTGGTAGCACTATGACAAATATCACATTGGTATTGGGAACGGCAGCAGTTATTCACCCAATTTCCATCGTCCTACCGGTGTTTATAGCTGCATTGTTATTTGCAATCATCTCGAATATTGTTCTGTTTTATGTGGCTTCGGTCAATAAACAGTTAAAACGATTTGGGGGGACTCTATTTTTGCTAATCTATATAATATACTTAATTACGATCTTCTATCTTCAAATTGGTGAGCTAGGTTAAAGTATAATTGAGCGAAATACCCATCTTTTTTCAGTCAATCGCCTAAGTCGTATCTGGCCACAGTATTTAAAATAACCATCAAAATATTTATTGATCGCATATCCCCACTAATTTTTTGTGCAATTTCTTTTCTCTGCAAGCAATTATTGTAAACCTTGTATCCTGATCTAATGTTTGGGTTATTTCATTACCGTGCTTATCTGAAATTATTATTCCTGCTTCTTTCATAAGCATAATTCCGGCAGTATGAGTAATAAGCAGTTTTCCCCGCACATCTACATACGCATCTACTATTCCACTTGCAGTAGCGGCCATCTCAAGTGTAGCAGCACCCAACATGCGCATGTAAGCAAACTTACTCAAATTTGGGAAAATTTTAGATGAGGAAACTTCATCACGGCCAAAATCAGCGCTAACCAGGGGTGGGTTACTTATTTCTTCATCCAATTTTATCTTTTCTCCGTTTTTGTATGCCCCGCAATTTTTTATTGCGCGATATTCCGTACTATTATATAGATTAACGATAACTGCCGCATCTATATCTTTAAGAGTGGGATTATTTTTGGTAGATCCTGCAATTGCAAATGCATACGCAGGAAATCCGCGTTCGTAATTCTTTGAACCATCAAGAGGATCCAGTATCACAGTACCAGAGCATTCCATATTCGATTTTTCAGGTTTTTCCTCCGTAATCAATTGGAAATTCAGATCGTTTATTTCTTCTTTCACCATCTCTTCTAAGACTAAGTCCATCTTAATACTAGTATCGCCAAAATAATTCTTCTCTAGTTTCTCCTTTCCATTATCAACTTCTTTGATCAACTTCTTTGCCTTTCTTCCGAGTTTTATAAAAAGCGCTAACATCTCATTCTTATCCATTAGACTAAAACACGGGATAAGAATATAAATTTAAAGGTCAAAATTCAGATATGGGCTTTCTTGATTCTATTATTCAGCCAGATGCACCGGTTCCAGCTTTAATAGGAGCAGCCATAATTCTGATTATCGGTTTTGTTGTAGGAAAAATGGTCAAACAGTTTGTACTTCAACTTGCTGAAGCAACTGGGATCAGGCAAAAAGTGCGTTTTGGTATTGATAGGGAAGCAAAAAAATTTGGGTTTAACTTAGATTTTGTCTACCTAGCTGCGCTTGTTTTTAAGTACGTGGTTTTTCTAATCGCAATCTTTATTGCATTAAGAATATTGAGTGTTGAGGTTGGCATGAGCACTGTTCTAATACCGCTTATCTCTTATATCCCTAATATTGTCAGTGCAATTATCATCCTTATAATCGGAAGTGCAATTATTGAGATAATTGCAGATGTACTAAAATACAACCTCCGGGACAGATTAGATGAAAAAGCCAAAACTGCAGGCATGACTAATGTTTCAACTAATATTGCATCTTATGTGAGATACTTCCTTTACCTAGTTGTTTTTATAACTGCATTCTTGCAGTTGGGAATTAAGGTAGAAAGTCTGATGCTCCTTGTCTTGTCTATCGGCATTATCGCTCTGGGAACATTGGCTGTTTTATTTATATTCTCTTTGAAGGACCATGTTTCAGGGATTTCATACGGGATCCATCTGGTTAATAATAAAGTCATTGTAAAGGGGGACATATTACAAATAGGTGATCTACGCGGTGAAGTAGTTGAAATAACCTTACTTGCAACTGTGATAAAAAACAAGGAAAGCATATACCACATTCCTAATTCTAAGATCGCACAAAGTATTTTTTCGATAAATAAAAAGTGATCACTTGCTTATTTCATTATAAATCCGCAAGTATTCTGCATACCCTATACCTGAATTGAATTTTTCCCTGACTATTCTTGCACCTTCAGTTCCCATTTTTTTTCTTAATTCAGAATTTTGGGCAAGCAGTAAAATTTTTTCTGCTAGTTGGTTATGATCGGCTTTATCAAAAAGATAGCCGTTGATCCCATCTTTTAGTTGCAGTGGAATGCCACCGACATTAGAACCGATAATTGGTTTACCAAATACCATGGCTTCGCAGACAGTTAATCCAAATCCCTCATGAAGAGAAGGCTGCACTACGATATCTGAAGCACCATATATGTGATAAAGCAGCTCGTCATTTACTTTTCCGGTAAAGAACACATTGTCCTGCAACCCTTTTTCTTCAACCAGATTAAGGAGTTTTTGGGCTCTTCCTGATC
This sequence comes from Microcaldota archaeon, assembly GCA_016180665.1. Taxonomy (GTDB): domain Archaea; phylum Micrarchaeota; class Micrarchaeia; order Anstonellales; family Bilamarchaeaceae; genus JACPAS01. The sequence continues at coordinate 668 of JACPAS010000007.1, read as the reverse complement.
GTTCTTTGCCTAATAATTCCCTGGAAAATGAGCCATTGCCAACGAAAATACATTTAACGTTTTTTTGTTTATGGGTATTTACTATCCTGTCCATTGCTGCGATGAGGATCTCCTGGCCTTTTCTAGGGTCAATTCGGCTCACGCATACAATCAGAATATCGTCTTTTGAAACGTTATACTTTTCTCTTGCATCATATTGCTCTTTCGGTGCGTATTTTTCCAAATCTATAGTTGGATGTACAGTTTCTACTAAATTGGGGTTCAATCCGCAGGATATTGCAGAATTCGTATATTCCTCTATTGAAAACACTACTTTATTGTAATTACTCATATTTTCAATAAAAAATTGTTTCCAAAATTCAGGCAGTTGACTTACAAAAGGAATATGCCACGTAAAAATTATCGGAATCTTTAATCCAAAAGTTCTTAAACACCGGGACAGTTGCTTAAACTGAGGGTCCCTGAGCTGAAGCTTCGCATGACGAAATCCAATTGTTTTTAAAATTTCGAAAGTAAGTGCAATAAGCTCTGCCTTGCTCTCCAACAATGCTGGCGTCAAAAGAGAACAAGAAAACGTGGTGGCTTTTTGGGCGGTCCAAAATCGAAGTGGCATGTCAATTTCAAAAAAGTGTTCCAACACATGATCAATCGCAGCCCCCACTTCCTTG
>JACPAS010000006.1 GCA_016180665.1 Microcaldota archaeon | reverse complement strand
TAACGCTAGAACTAAAACAAAGGCATAATTATTCGGTTTGAATGTGGATTTAGCTGACAACGGAACACCAGAACTATATTAAGTCTATTTATTTTAACTTCTTCTATGACATTTAAAAGGATTTTTGATGCGGTTCTACAGATTATAAAGCCTACTGAAACTGATTATAAAAGAGAGAAACGTTTTGTTAGTGAGGTAATTAGAAGAATAAGAGCAAAGACTCCAAAGAATTTTCAGGTGAAAGTTACCGGTTCTGTTGCAAAGGGGACTTTTCTGAAGAGAGTAAAAGATGTAGATATATTTGTACTAGTCCCAAAGTCAATCGAAAAAAAGGAATTTGAAAAAATAGTTAGGAAAATCGTGACAAATTCGTTTGGAAAAATTAGAATGCAGGTAAGATACGCAGAGCATCCATATGTGCATATAGAGTTTCAAGGAAGGCATATGGATATAGTACCAGCTTATAGAATAAGGAATGCGAAGGATATGAGGAGCGCGGTTGACCGATCAGTTCTGCATACTAAATTTATAAATAAAAAGCTGAAGAAAAACCAAATTCCAGAAGTCTTATTGTTTAAGCAGTTCTTAAAGGCAAATGGACTTTATGGTGCGGAGATAAAAATTGAAGGTTTATCTGGATACTTGTGCGAACTTTTAATTTTAAAGTTTTCCACTTTCTTAAATTTGCTGAGATTTTTCTCCAGAAAAAAGAAAAACTGCTTTATTGATATTGTTGGGGATGGGACTGATAAAAAATTCAATGAACCTCTGGTTGTGATAGACCCAATAGACAGAAACAGGAATGTCGCTGCAGTTGTTTCAGAGGAGAACCTAACCAGGATGAACAAACTTGCAAGAGCATTTCTTAGACGACCAAGTTTAAAGTTTTTTGAAAGAGATTTTGAAAAGGAACGACTAAAGTTGATATTAAGTAAAAATGGACCAAAGTACGAAATCAGAATGGAGAAACCTGATGTGGTCGATGATATTTTGTGGGGTCAGTTTAAGAGACTTTACAAAAATATGCAGAACTTCCTTGAGAGAAATGAATTTGAAATAAAAGGTCATTATTTAGAAGCTAACGGGGACTGCAGAATACTAGTATGTTTAAAGAAGGATAGACTCAGTGCATCTAAAATTATGGCTGGGCCACCTTTAAAACTTAAAAAAAATTTAGAGCAATTTAAAAAAATACACAAAAATGCAAAAATAGGGAAAAAGAATCAGAGAAGTTATGCTATTGTAACTAGAAAGTTGATTGATGTTAATTCAGCACTAAAGGAATTTTTTAGGGGAGCGCAGAATATTCCGTCGCATTTTGCAGGTTCAAAAATAAAAATAAAAAAAATTAGCTAGTCGTAAGAGAGGTTTTCATCGTCCACATCAAATTCTGAATAATCTATTTCATCAACTTCGAAGAGATCTGGGTCTATATCTTCAAATTGAGCTTCAGTGGCGACTTCTTCCTTTTCCGGAGTTTCTTCCTGTGCAACTAGCGCTGGTTTTTCTGGTTCGTTTAAATCAACTGGAGATTTGGGAACCACATCATTTGATTTCTGTGAGCTTATACAACCGAAAACCAAAAGAGTGATTAGCCCAAATATAACTAATTGTTCTTTCACTTACTCCCCTCCAGTTTCTTCTTTTGGCTGGTCTTTTATTTTCTTGTTGAGATCTCTTAGCTGTTTTGAAATTTCCTTTATGTTGTCATGCACAGTCTCAAACTCTCCTGCTGAATACGGGACGCCTTCCTGAACCATTGACTCAGTTTTTTGTATTAATGAACTTACACTGTCCACATCACTCTGGAATCCTTTTTCAATTGCCACATCATCTAATCTATCTAATAGATGCTGGAATTTGGCCAGGTGAAAACGAGCCCATATATGAAGGTGTTTCTGTCTTGTTTCACGCTCTTTTTCTCTGACTTTGTCTGCGTCTTCAGTTTTTGCAGATTCTTCAAGTTCTGAAGCTCTTTCTTCTGCTTCCGAGGTTATGTCATCCATATCAGAGGTTTCTATACCTCTATCCCTTAACCGATCACGTACTTTTTTTGCATCATCTACCCAGTTTCTTATGTTTTTAACTCTGGTTTTTGCCAAATCAACATGCGTAAGTCGCAGGCAGTTATTCATACTCTGCTTTGCAGAGAGGAAATGCTCTCTGAGACTTTTTCTAACATCTGATTTGCCTTGTATTGAGGTTTTTATTTCATTATAACTTAGGACTACATCTTTGGATGTACTGATGATTTCTTTCATCGCAGTGTTGAACCCTTCGCGGTCACCGCCTTGGGCTTCTTCTTTTAACGTAGAAAGTTGAGAATCTAATTTTGAGGTTAGATCTGCATTACTCTGGTTTGTTGATTTTTCTGCCATATTCAAAATATCTTTGTAGAAGTCTATTCTGCATGCAATTTGATCATGCTTCTTAGTAAGTAGTGCCACTTTATCCGCACTATTACTTTCATTGTCTACTTCATGCGCAATTGCAAGTCCGCTCAAAAGCGAAAAAGCAAATAACGCAAATAACACGTTTTTCATATTTATCACCAAAAAAGATTCTGTAGGGGTTCTTTAAATAGAAACTTTTGGATAAAGCTTTCTGGCTGGTGATAATTTTTAAAAAGAGTAAGTAGTATTCATAGTATGCGTCGATGGTTTTTCTTATTACTTGTTCTTACTTTTGGTTTTTCTACCACTATTTCTGGGGAAATTTATGATGGAGAGACCTTTGAACCTGCAAATAATGTGGTTATTAGGTTAACAGGACCGACTAGTAGTCAAGGTGTTATGCAAACCGTAGTGTCGAAGAATTATTCTTTCGATTTAAAACCTGGTGAATATGAGATTTATGCGTACTCTCTGGAAGATGGAGAAGCTATATTTAGCAGGGAAAGTATTAGCGTTGGAGATGGAGGATTAATTTATGATCTTGTGCTTCTTGGCCCAGAATTTCAACAGGATTACGATCTGGATGTAGAAGAGACTGAGCCTCTTGAGAAAAAAGAGGATTTTAGTTTAATTATAGGGTTTGTGATAATATTAATCTTAGGCTTTGTAGTGCACTATTTGCTAAATAAAAAAGAATTTGAAGACGGAGATAGAGAATTAGAAAAAGAGCAGAGGCCACGGAACCAACAGATGAATTTTAATATTGATGAGGATAGGGGAAAAATTGTTAGGATTCTAAAGGAAAATAAAGGAATAATGATCCAGAAGGAATTACGTGAGATTTTGAACTTTTCTGAGAGTAAAATGAGCCTAATTATTACTGAACTCGAGATGGATGGTTTGGTGAAAAGAATAAAGAAGGGAAGGGAGAATATATTGAAGTTAACTGGTAAAGGTGAAATGATATGAAAACTGTTATTGCTACTTTAGGAAGTCATTCTGCACTGGATGTGTGTGAAGGTGCAAAGCAAGAAGGGTTTAGTACGATTGTTGTTGCACAACGCGGGAGAGAGAAGACTTATTTAGGTTATTATAAGACCAGAAAGAGGGGCAAGAAAGAAATAGGCGTAGTAGATGAGGTTTTATTGGTTGATAAGTTTTCCCAGATTACTGAAAAAAAATATGTTGAATTTTTGAAGAAGAGAAATGCTATTTTTGTCCCTAACCGGTCTTTTTCTGTTTACGTTGGCTATGATGCAATTGAGAATAATTTTCCTATTCCTATTTTTGGAAATAAATATTTGCTTAGGGCTGAAGAGAGGAATGAGAAGAATAACCAGTATGATTTGTTAGAAAGAGCTGGGGTTAATTTTGCAAAGTCAGTAAAATCACCTGAAAAAATAGATAAATTATGTGTAGTAAAAGTGAATGAAGCTAAAAGAAAGTATGAACGTGCATTTTTCCTTTGTTCTTCTTTTGAAGAATATCAGGAGAAAAGCAACAAAATGCTAAAGGAAGGAAGGATAACTGCTGAAGATTTGAAGAATGCGAGAATTGAAGAATTTATTATTGGTTCTCCGTTTAATTTTAATTTCTTTTATTCACCTGTTTATGATGAACTAGAATTGTTAGGAATTGACATGAGAAAGCAAACAAATATTGATGGGTTTTTGAGAATGCCTGTTGACGTACAAACTGAGGCTTTAAGACGAAAACAAATAACAAATATTGAAGTCGGACATGTTGCCTGTACTGTCCGCGAATCTTTGTTGGAAGATGTTTTTGAGCAGACTGAAAGGTTTGTGGAGACTGTTAAAAAGTATTACCCTGAAGGAATAATTGGGCCATTTGCTTTGCAGGGTGCTATTGAAGAAAAAGACGGGAAAGAACAGTTTACTGTTTTTGATGTTTCATTTAGGATTCCGGGTTCACCAGGAACTAGGTTTACTCCTTATTCTAGTTATTTATTTAGGGAGAATTTAAGTTTTGGCAGAAGAATTGCAATGGAAGTTAAAGAGGCGGAGAAGAAAAAAATGATTGAAAAGATAACTAATTAAATCTATCCACACCAATTACATCTAGTAACAACGTGATTTTATGTTAAAACAACAGAAACTAGAAGGACTTAGAATACGTCCCAGAAGAGCTCATGGTTTTGGAAAAGAAAGAGACTTAGCTAACGGACCGACTGGGAGAAATGAGAGAAAACAACTTATTAATCTGGTTAGGGGATTTATAGCTGCTGAAGATTTTGAAGGTTTGGTTAGTTTGCTTAAGGCTAACCGTGATTTAACTTTAAGTGCTAGGAAGCAAATTGGCGAGCGCTTATTAGACTATTATAGAGAGAATTGTTTTGTGCATGGAGATAGATCTGATTTGAAAGCTATGTTAAGATTATCAAATGCAATTAAAAGATTAATAAAAAAAATACCTGAACTAAAATCAGAATGGTGGGTTAGTTGCGTGACTGAGCCAGATGAAGAAATGAGCATGGTAAAAGCAATTGGAGAGGGGAAACTCGCTGATTTTTATGTTCAAATTTATTCAAAGGAAATGGAAAACAGCAGAGCACATGTTGCAGCATTCTTGAAAAGAAGAGCTGGGTTTGATCTTGGTGAGGAAAAACTTCCACAAAAAGTCGGAGAGGTTGCGGAGTTAGAAAAAGAAAATACCGTGGTTACAATAACTTTGAGAGATTTTACTTCCGCAATTGGAATGGTGAATTGGACATCTGGGTCAGAACATTCACTTATGTATGAAGTTAGAGTTTCACAAAAAGAGCCATTGAATCTCTAATTAAAGGTAACATTTATATACTTTTATATACTGAAGTATACTTATGTATACTACAATAAAAATTACTGACGAACTTAAGAAAAAGTTAGAAGATATGAAACTGCAGGAAAATGAAACATATGCAGCTGTAATAGAAGATCTCATAGAAGACAGACTCTCACTTAATCCTAAATTTATTAAAGAGATAGAAGAGCGCAGGAATGAATACAGGAGAGGAAAAACTGTCTCCTTTGAAAAACTTAAGAAAGAAACTGGTCTTTAGATGTATAGAATTGAGTTTTTAGACTCTGCACAGAAAGAATTCAAACAACTGACTAAAGAGAATCAGAGTAGAATAATTAGCGTTCTAGAAAGAATAGTCGTAAGACCGCATTCGTTTGCACTTAGATTAAGTGGTTCAAAAGCATATAGAGTAAGAGCTGGTAAACTTAGGGTAATTTTAGATATTATTGAGGAAAAACAGATTATATTGGTTCTCAAGTTAGGAAATCGTGAGAACATATATCTACCATAACTTAGGGGGATTACCTTACTCCTCCAAAGTAGATGTATCCCCAAGTGGAAGTCCAAGTTCTTTTGCCTTAAGCAATCTACGCATAATCTTTCCGCTTCTAGTCTTAGGCAGTGAATCAACAAAAGAAATTTCTCTCGGGTAAGCGTGTGCAGCTAGTTTCTCCTTAACGAATTTCTTAATGTTTTCCTCAAGGTCTGGTGATGGATTAAAACCAGCACGTAAAGCAATAAATGCTTTAATTATTTCACCACGGACTGGATCTGGCTTTCCAATTACTCCTGCTTCTGCAATTGCAGGGTGCTCAACTAAAACGCTTTCAACTTCAAACGGACCAACTCTTTCTCCAGAAGTTTTAATCACATCATCTGCCCGTCCAATATACCAAAAATATCCGTCGGCATCTTTTTTAGCACGGTCCCCAGTAATATACCAGTCTCCTTTGAATAATTTCTTATAACGTTCCTCATCCTTCCACAACCCACGCATCATTGATGGCCAGCCTTTCTTAATTGCAAGGTTTCCTTCGATTTCTGCACCCAGTTCGTTGCCGTTATCATCGACGATTGCAGCATGAATTCCTGGAAAGGGTTTGCCCATTGAACCAAGTTTAATTGGCATTGATGGATAATTAACAATTAGCATGCTGCCTGTTTCCGTCTGCCACCATGTGTCGTGAAAAGCTAGGCCAAAGACTTTTATGCCCCAGCGAATTGCTTCTGGATTAAGCGGTTCACCTACGGAATATATATGACGTAAGGTTGAGAAGTTATATTTTTTAGGTAATTCGTCGCCTGCTTTCATTAACATACGAATAGCTGTTGGAGCAGTATACCATAGTGTTATTTCATGTTTTTCAATTGCAGAATACCAGGTTTCTGGATCAAATCTGCCCTCGTATAAGACAACGGTTGCGCCATTAGTTAATGGGCCTATAATTCCATAAGAGATACCAGTTACCCAGCCATGATCTGCTGTGCACCAATAAACATCCTCATCATGCAAATCATGAATCAATTTTGAAGTGTAATATTGCTGAATACTTGCAAGATGGCAGTGGACTACACCTTTTGACTTCCCAGTAGTTCCAGAAGTATAAAGCATAAAAGAAAGATCTTCTGGATCCATATGCTCTACTTCAAAAGATTTTGAAGCAAGTTTCATTTCTTCATGGTAATCTACCGTTATTGGAACATTGCCACTCGTCTCAATATTTTTACCAACGACAACAATGTAGGTAAGGCTTGGAAGCTTATCTTTTATCTGATCAATTTTTGGCTTTAGTTCAGGAGTAGTTATTACCAATTTTGCTCCACTATTACCTAAGCGGTCAACTAATGCTTCTGGGCCAAAGGCTGAGAAAAGCGTACTGGCAATTGCACCTATCTTTAATGCCCCCAGGAATGAAAAATAAACTGCTGGAATTCTTGGAAGGAAAAGAAAAACGCGGTCGCCCTTTACCACACCGAGTTTTTTCAGAACATTCGCAAACTTATTGGATTGGTTTTTGAGATCTAAGTAGGTATATTTCTCAACTTGACCGCTTGTTGATTCATAGATCAATGCTACTTTGTTTTTTCTGTGATTATTAACATGACGATCAACTGCATTATGGGCTGCATTTATTTTTCCATCAGAAAACCATTCAAGGTCTTTTTTTATCTTGTCCCAGTGGAATGTTTTGCGATGCGTTTCGTAGTCTTCCATATGAGGAGGTAGACTGAAATTTTTGACGTCTTTTGTTACAACATCTATTTGTTCCATGAATAATCACCCTTAAAAATAGTAAAATATATTTATTGTACAGGCTTAAAAAGTTTAGCACCACAAATAGAAAAGTACGTCTATCGTCAAAAGTATGCTTTTGACGAGATGGTGATTTATAAGATCGCCAAAAAACGTGAAAAATTAATTTGGAAGTGATTTATTGGTTTCTGTATACTGTATGGGTGCATCGCAGGAAGTAGGGAGAAGTGCATTTCTGCTTAACACGGATAAAACATTGTTGCTTGATTATGGGATAAAGATTTTTGGGAAGAACGGGGAGGCGGAATTTCCTTTAGATTTTAATGAAAAAACGGTTGATGCAGCAATTATTAGTCATGCACATATGGACCATAGCGGATTTCTTCCGAATTTATATACTTTTTCAAAGACACGCTGGATAGGGACACCGCCTACACATGATTTGTGTGAAATTCTTCTTGCTGATTCAATGAAAATTATGGGTGAGAAGTTACCGTTTGATCAGAGCCATTACAAGAAGGCTTTGAAGTACTGGATTCCTGCAGTATACGAACGTCCGATGCAGGTTGGGAAAACAGAGATTAGACTATTTGATGCTGGACATATTGCTGGATCTGCAATGATCGAGTTAGATTACGAAGGAAGGAAAATACTTTATAGTGGTGATATAAAGCTTGATCCTACTCGCATGCATGATGGGTTAAAGTACGATGAAGAAGTCGATGTCCTGTTTATAGAGAGCACGTATAGTAATAGAGAGCATCCGGAGAGAAAAGAGATTGAACAACAACTAATAGAAGAGATTGAAGAAACTACTGGTGAAGGCGGAACGGTTTTACTCCCTTCGTTCGCACTTGGAAGAACACAAGAATTAGTAAGGGTTATCAGAGCGCATAATAAAGATGTGCCAGTTTTTGTTGATGGAATGGGCAAGCAGCGAAAGGGACAACCGATCATTCAGCAAGTTTGCAAACGATGCGGGTCTCATTAACGAAAGAGGCGCATATAGGACTTTAAGGAGCAGGCTGGCATACTCGACGAGAAGACTAGTTAACACAGGTTTTATTGAATACAAATCAAAAAAACCGGAGGAAAGAAGTTTTTATTTTGCGTCAGGCAAAGATTTTAATCCTGACGATTTCGCTGGCAAGTATGGCGTAACCGCGATTTTTGGCAAACTTAAAAAAAGAATTTCCGCCGACGAAATAGTCAAACAGACTAGTTATAGTCTGCGTTACGTGCATAGAGTGGTTGAATGGCTTGTAGATAACGGCTATGTAATCGTCGAAGGCTGGCCGGCTGCAGAGAGCTCTGCTTTATACGGCACATGGAAATCACGCAGGCTGTTAGCGCATCTGGAAAGATCTATGGGTCTTGTAGGGTTCCAGCCGCAAGCAAACGGCGTTGGAAGTGTGTGGGATGCTCCAAGGATAGATGTCCCAGGTCTTGTGGATTATCGGAGGGAATTGG
>JACPAS010000005.1 GCA_016180665.1 Microcaldota archaeon | reverse complement strand
AAGATTTAGAAAACTGTATAATTAGTGATAGTAAAATCTCTTATTCAAATGGAAACTTCTTCTTGCACCTAACAATAAAAAAAGAAGTAGAAGATAAAAGTTCTACATTCAGAAATACTGCTAGCTTCGCCATCTCTACCTTTTTAAATCTTAACATACATTAAAATTCCCTATCCTCTTTATAAAAGTGATCAAGTATGATGACCGAACCAGAATTATCAGACAAAATTTCTGCGCTTGAAAATAGAAAATCAGAGCTGATAAATCACATTAAAAGACTCAATAAAAAAATCCGCTACAAAAAATATGAAGAAAAAGCATTAGAGCCATTTTTAGAAAAAACAAAAGATATCAATGTCTTTCCATTAAGAAAACAGAAGAACATGCTTGAATTCAAAATCGCAACTCAGGCATATACTCCAAAAATAGAACGTGATTTGCTTAAAGGAATGAAGAAAATAGACGAAGAGCTTGAAAAAGTAAAAGAAGTTGAAAGAGCCCGTAGAAAGAAAAAATTCATTGAAGGAGATATAAAAGAAGCAGAAACCGACGTTTTATCAATAGAAGAGCAGTTAAGAAAAATACGCGATGAGTTGAAACTCTTATATTCCGATATGAAAATGGTTAAATCCGCTAGTAGAAAGGGAATTCGATTTGGTGGATTTGAAGATAATCAGGTAACACTTGGAGATCTAGTTGTAATTGAAGATAAGACAAAAGGTTAAGCGGGGTTGCTAATCATCTTCTAACTTGTAGTTTAGCAGCTTCTGGAGTTCTTGGCATATTTAACCATCTTGGCTCATGCTCAAATATTTTTCTCCCATATACTCCATCATAAGTTTTTCTCCTCATTGTTGCTGTAAACAACGTCCGCTCACATAATTCGCTCATTGCCCTAACTTGTGCTTCTCTTGAAATCCGCTTAAGATGCTCAGCTGTTAAACCATCTTCAGCGTAACCTAACCTGTCAATTATGTGTGCTTTAACCGAATCATGCACATATGGTCTATAAAAAATCCGGATAACAGAATCAATCAACTCTTTATTAGCCGAGCCTATAGCAGCGTTTAGGTATGATTCCGGCTTACTTGTTGGTATCAATTCCTTAGCATAATCTCCCGCTTTCTTACTTGCATCAATTAGTCCTTTAATAAAATTAATGCTCCCTAGTGATATCAACGTTTCAAGTGCAATTCTTCTTATAGTTTGGTTTGAATCTTCTGTTGCAATTTCTTTTAGTTTATCCCAAATCTTTGCAGAATATCCGATATACCTGCAACCATAACATCTTACTATTGCCTTTTCCAATGCCTCTAATGTTGCAACTCTTAAATTTTCCAATAAAGAAGTCTGTGCGTGTTTCGTTTCCTCAGCAGTAGTCCTTCTAGGAGCTGGGAATACTTTTGATGGATTTTCGCTTCCCATTCCTTCAAAAATCCGAACTATGGTTAGCAATTCATGATGGTCGTATGCACATCTCCCCATAAACTCAATACCCATCAATCTGAAAAAATAGTTATGTTCTGGTCCAGCCAAATTAGAAGCTCTAAAAAAAACCTCACCAATACTGCCGCCTGCACTGCTCCTCCCACTAAGAATATCCTCAAAATTCTTTCTTAAATCCCAAATTAACAGGTCTCTATCAGCAGTCATTCGATCAACCAAAAAATCAGTCAAACATTTACAAAATAAATCTAATTAGAAGTGTTTTTATAAGTTTGCCAGTGCATCTTCCAGTATTTTATTATGGTCAGTACACAGTTTCGGAATTTTATTTAGTTCAAACCACTTAGCTTCAGCAGCATCATCCCCACCATTTAATTCTCCGCCAATAACCTCACATAAATAAGCTGCAACAATAATCCCGCGTGGATCTCTTTTCGGATCTGAATAAACACCAATCATTCTAATTGGCCTAACTTCCAAACCCGTCTCTTCTTTTGCTTCCCTAACTAAACATTCTTCAGCAGTTTCATTATCTTCAATCCTTCCGCCAGGAATTGCCCATTCTCCTTTAAACGGTTCAGTTCCGCGTCTAATTAGAACGACTTTTCCATTATTGATAATTACTGCATCGCAGGCAAAAGGTCTCATATGTTTACACCAATTTTCATTCACTCGACATCATAGATTTCGCCCCTGATAGTTTTTCACATCATTCACTATCTCAACAGGTTTCTTGACAGTGCTTAATATTTTTCCTTTTCCGAGATGCGTTCCAACTCCAAGAACATGTCCCTTATAGACAAGAATAACCTCTCCTTTTTCCATTTTTATTTTTTTAATTATCTCTCTGCCAGAAACAAATTTTTTCGCATCCTCCAGATTCAATGCAGCAGTATTTTTTCTTGCCAAGTGTCCAACCAACTGAATAAAATAATTTTTTGTTTTTCCATCAGCAAAAACATTAAAACCACGAACACCCCATGCCCTTGACCCGTGTACTGCTTTATTGTGTGCCCTTATTCCATATTTCGGATCATGAGTAATTTCTATCTCTTCTGGCAGTTCAATAGAGAATTTATCCTTAAGATAGCGAACAAAATCTGATGCTTTTTTCATTTTTATCAATAATTATAGGTCTAGTAAAATATTTTATATTTACCATAGTATATATGGCATGCGATCAGTTAAAATTTATGTAATCCTTGCACTGTTAATTATTATTCTAGGCTGCACTAGCAGCATTAAACCAGAAGAAAAACCATCTGACAACCTAACAAACTCGACCAATTCAGCTTCTAATAAGGCGGAACTTGAAAAAATAGACTTCCCAGAAGAAAGTTTAGACTATGATGAGTTAGTTGAATTTTTAGATGATTCCGAATTTCTCTCAATTGATTCTTCCCTAGAAAACATAAGCACAGAAGGCCTTCCCCAAGTCCACTATTTCTTCTCTCCAAGATGTTTTGCTTCAAAAGAAGTAGCACCAAGAATATCACAAATGAAGAACAAAACCCAATCCGAAGTTCTCTGGGTTGAGCACAATGTATTAACTCAAAAAGGTCTTGACGACTTTAATTATTATGCAAAGCTGATGAATTTCTCAACTAACGAACGCGTAGTGCCTTTATTCTTATATTCTGACAAAAGACTAAAAGGAAGAAGAGAAATAAATGAAACTAGCCTGGTGAATGCCATTAACATAGTAAAAAGACAAAGCGATTGAAATGAAGCTAAACAAACTGGACCGGAAAACCGGTGAACTAAGGATTCAAATAGAGACAGTCGGAGACATGTGGCACCTGGAAAAAATACTTTCAGTTGGTGACACAGTTGAAGCAAGCACATTCAGAACCGTAAAACTCGGAACAAAAGAAGAAAAAAAACCAGTTTTTATAGCAATTAATGTTGAGAATGTTGAATTTTCTAAATCAATAAATCGCCTGAGAATTAGAGGCAAAATAATCCGTGGTAACCCAGAGGAATTTGTTCAACTCGGTAGGTATCACACGATAGACGTTGAACCAAGAGATAAAATTACTGTTTTTAAGGAATGGAAAGACTATCAGTTGAAAAGATTGAAAGAGGCTGAGAAAGAATCCAAACGTCCGCTCATCAGAATTATTCTGTTGGATGAAGAACATGCACTGACTGCGGTAGTCCGCGGTTATGGAATTGAATATGGACCGGAAATTGAAAATCATGCCAGAAAGCGAGATGAAAAGTTTGAGGAGAAAACTCTCCAGTATCTAGGAGAATTAATGGCTCTAATTGAGAAGCATGAAGAAAAAACAATAATGGCCGGACCAGGCTTTACTAAAGATAATCTGAAGAAATTTATTGAGCGTAGAAAACCAGAATTACTTAAAAGAATAGTTTTTGAGAGCTGCAGTTATGCGGAAAGAAGCGGAATTAATGAGTTAATGAGCAATGGTGTTCTTGAAAGAATAATTGGTGAAGATCGTTTGGAAAAAGAAACCAAATTAATTAATGAATTTATCAAGCAATTAAACAAAAATGATGAATTAGTCGCGTATGGACTTGAAGCAGTAAAAAAAGCAGCCAAACAGTATGCAGTTGAACATTTACTAGTTTTAGACGAATTTTTACGCACTTCAAAAGAAACGGACGAGTTGGTTGATTTTGTGGACAAAAATAAAGGCAGGATTACTATATTTTCTGAAGAAAGTGATCCTGGCTTTAAGCTAAAAGGATTTGGGAAGATTGCTGCTTTTCTGAAGTTTAAGGTTAGCTAGCTTCTTTGGCCAATTTCTGCAGCTCCTTGGTAGCCTCCGAAAGTTTGCCTCTAATTTGTTCGGTTTCATGCATAAGTTTTTTTACTATAACATCAGTAAAGAGGTACGGGGGTTCCTTACTCAAAAGCAATGAAAGTCCAATAGCTAAAAGAGTAGCCGGAAGGGAGAGTGCCCCCCAATCACCATAGTAACTGGAACAGGAAAAGCAGAACCAATTACCAAAGAGAACAAAGTTGAGATAAATGAAAATGCTGCAAATTCTCCAGACATTTGTAATCCAACTTCTTTTCTTGAAATTGTTCCTTTTGTTACTGGGTTTTCCTGATTATTCAACGTTTTTCTTATAGCGTCTAATCTATCAGTTCTAACCCCTAGCTCTCTTTCTAATTTTTTTCGTTTTTCAACTAATCGATCATATCTTTTGTCCTTCCATTTAAAGAATTCCCGTGGTGTTCTAACAGTAATTTGATTAGCACTATCTCCATGGCTTTTAAACCGTAATCTCATACTCTAGTTCTGGTCCCAAAACTTTAAGTATTTTGGTGGTATAATGAGGTTATGCTTGAGAAATTAAAAGCTGCGGCAGAATACATAATCCAATTCCAGAAAAGACTAATGGGGGAAGCAGTTTCCCTAAGGCAAAGCAAAGTAATTTTTCAGGAGACTCTCGAGCGTGAGCTTATTCATAAAATAGAGCCAACAAAAATAGACGGTTTGGTGTGTGCAGTTGACGGTGGATTGCTTGCACAGGAAATGCATGGAGTAGACTTAATTGTAGTACGTTCAGCTGGTGTTTTATTTAGCTATACAAACTCTAAATTAGAAAACGTAGATTACTATCCATCTGCTTTTCCAGAGCCAACATTTGAAATTCAAGTAGGGTTAGATGAACACGAGATTCTTCAGTATCGGTCACTCTTCCGGTTAAAGCACGAGATAAAAACTGCACTGGAGATTGTTGAACTAAAAAAACCAGCAATTATGATGCTCGATGGCTCAATTCTTCCACTTCAGTCAGATCGTCCGGCAGATGATTCTCCTGCTTACCCACTTTATCTAGAACTTATTGCCCTATACAAAAAATTATATTCTGCATGCGAAAAAGAAAACACCCTTATTCTAGGAATAATTAAGGATTCAAGAGGAAGGAGATTTGCGGAGATATTTCAAAGTCAGGTTAATACGAAATCTTCTGATAGTGTATTTTTGAACTATTTATTAATTGAACGTGAACGGACATGCGCAGCTAAATATTCATCAAGCCCACAGAAAAACCAGATAATTAAGGATTTGGGCGATTACGGCCAAAACGTTTGTGTTTTCTATCTAAAGCCAGTAGCTAATGATCGTCCATTAAGAGTCGAGTTCCTAAGTGGAAGACGCACTTTCAATGAAATAGCCTCAATTGTCTATTCCCTAAGTGCAATCAATTCAACTTATGCCTATCCGGCAGTCCTAATTGAGGCAGACCTAAGAGCAGCATTAGATCCAATAGAAATAGAACGCGCCCAAAAATCCCTCCAGATGCTTCATCCGGAATCAATAAGACCATTAAGGAGGAATTCAAGGCCTTTTAGATAGTTTTTCCTCTACCTCGAAAGAGTTAGCACTATATTGAACTTTCTTTAATGTAGAGCTAACTTATATAAATGTTTAGCTACAAATATATACATGGAAAATAGATTTAGATTGAAATACCAAAGAATCCTTGAAATAATTTCAAATGTTGCTGAGTGTACTGGGAATAAACTTATTTTAGTTGGAGGAACAGCAATTTCTTTGTTCTATCTAAACCATAGGGTCAGCGTAGATTTAGACTTTGTTCCGATAGATGGAGATGAGACAGAACTTAAACAGGAGCTTAAAGGCTGTCTCACAAAAAAAGGGTTGCGTACTTCTGTTGGACTTTATAGGAACCAGTTTGTGGTTCAATTTGAGGACACAACCATAAAAGTAGAGTTGTTCAGTTCTGATTACAAAATAAAAAATATACTCGAAAAGGAGATTATGGGCAAGAAAATGCTAATTGCCTCTTTAGAAGACTTACTTAATATGAAAATTATTGCTTACTCAGAAAGGAAAAAACCAAGGGATCTGTACGATATAATTGCAATTTTGATTAGCAGAAAAATGACACTTGATTCAGCTATTGAGTTGGTTAAGGAAAAAGGGTTCCCTGTAGAATCTGATGAACTTGATTATTTGGCTATTGATGAAAATATTTTAAATAAATTTAAAGAGGTTATTCAAAATGCTTCCAAAACAAGCAATAACGTTTGATCAACTCAAAAAAGAAGGTTTTAGTGAGACTAGAATCTATAATTTAGTTGCATCTCTGAAAATATTTCCAACTCCATTTAAAGGTGTTTATTATACCCCTTCAGAAGAAGAAAGAAAGGCTACGTTCATAGATAAGCCCCTCATGGTTTTAAGAAAGGCACTTCCTCTATTCTTAAAAGGGAGTTTTTATTATTCTTGCGACACTGCGAAGGAGTTTTGGGGCATTAGCTGGCACCCTAAAGAGTCAGTACATGTAGTAAATGAAAAATTAAGTGATATAATAGACCTCACCAAAAGGATCAAAAGAAACTTGGAGAAAGGTACATACAGGGCAAAAAAAGTGGCAAGAGTTTTATCTTTTTATGGAAGGGAAATTATTTTTCATAAGATAAAAAATCTAAAAGATGCCAAGATAACCGAAACCCCTTACGGGATTTTTGCAACTAAAGGTCAGATAAGGAAAGATGAGAAAAGATTCAGATGTGAATTAGATGGATGAAAAAAATAATCAATCTAAATGAACTCATTTGTAAAATATTTTTTAATTCTGAATTTTATCTCATCACTTCTTTCAATATTAAGAGAAATTTGTAATCCGTAACTGGTTGGTTTCGGTATTAGGAATCCTTCTTTAATGAGTTCTTCTGCCAAATCCTTCAATTTACCTTTAAGGTGTGGTGGCACGCCTTTAGAGACATTCTCAAAAGCAGTATGGCTTTCTCCCCATTTTCTTTTCTTAGCAAGTTTATGGAGTATCATTGCTTTGAGTTCATCAGATGCTACCATAAAGTTCACTTATTATACCTTTCAAAGAATAGATTTAAAAACCTTCCACGTCTTAAAATGCATATGGAAGATAAATCATTACTGCTTGAATATTTTGGTGATACACCAATTCTCAGAATTATAGATTTTTTGCTTGAGAATAGGTTGTTTGATTATTCAAAAAAACAGATAATTGATGAAACTGGTTTGGCAAAGGCAACATTTTACAAATACTGGGATAAACTAGTCCAGTTAGAGGTTATAAAAGTTACTAGATCTTTTGGGAAAACAAAACTCTATAAACTAAATGAACAGAATCCGGTTGTAAATAAAATCAAAGAAGTAGAGCTTGCACTCATTGAAAAAACAACACCAGTTTTAGCAAGGGCCAAGTGAATTCACATTAAGTTACCAAAACATTCTGGAATGAAACTATGGATGAAAAAACAAAAAGCCTAATTGGACTTCAAATTTCCGCCATCTGCCTTTCCTTGGTAGGAGTAGTAAGTAAATTAATTTCTCAATCCTCAGTGATCATGGTCTTTGTGAGAAGCGTATTTGCAGCAATCAGTTTATTTTTATTTCTTAAGGTGAACAAGGAAAAAGTTCTCTTGCAAACAAGGAAAGATTATCTTGGCCTCTTCCTCTCAGGATTATTATTTGCACTGCATATCTTCTTCTTTTTTGAATCAGTTAAAGCATCTTCAGTCTTTATCGCACTTGCAGCAATTTTCACCTACCCATTAATGTTAGCCTTCTTGGAGCCATATTTCTTCCATTGTAGGCTTTCCAAGAGCTCGATACTTCTAGCTCTTTTAGCTTTTTTAGGAGTTCTGATAATGGTACCAGAGTTCGAGCTTTCAAACAGAACTACACAGGGAGTTATTTACGGAGTTATCGCTGCAGGTATATTCTCCATTAATGTGATCATAAATAAGAGTTACTTTAAGAAATACTCGGAAACTTTGGTAATATCCTATCAGAATTTGACCGCAGCATTATTATTACTCCCAATATTCCTGATTGAGCAACCGATAATTAGCACTAACGATTTATCGTGGCTATTTTTCATGGGGGTTATCTTGAACTTAGGCGGTTACATTCTTTTCTATAAGAGTCTGCGGCATGTAAAGGCCCAGACCGCAGGAATAATAAGTTCAGTGGAACCAGTATACGGCCTAATCAGTGCTTTTCTTATCTTGGGTGAAGTACCTGTTCTAAAGACAATTCTAGGCGGATTATTAATCGTAATTGCAAGTCTAGCTGCAACATTAAACTCAAAATCCCAAGTCGAACCGCCATAGGTTTAAATTTCCTTCCTACCAAATTCAGAATATCTAGTTTTGGAGGAGATTTAAATGAAAATAATTGCAAACGAAGCTCCGGCTCTAAAATCAGCAATAGACTCAATAGTAAGCTTAGTAGAAGAAGGCCTATTCGAAATAAAAAAAGAAGGAATAAACCTAAAAGCAATGGATCCGTCTCAAATCTCAATGGTTTCATTTTCAATGCCAAAAACAGCCTTTCTCGAATATAATCTTCCAGAAGAAACAAAAATTGGCTTAAACATAGGTCAGTTTAGCAGCATTCTTTCAAGAGGAAAAAGAGGAGAAAAAGCAGAACTTTCAGTGGAAGAAGGAAGATTAGTTATCAGATTTATCGCAGACAAGAAGAAGCGAACTTT
>JACPAS010000004.1:8953-10589 GCA_016180665.1 Microcaldota archaeon | reverse complement strand
ATATTTTTTCTTCCAATCAATACAAAACTTCCTTCTCCTTCCTCTGATCTTAGTTCCAATAAAGCCCTAATTGTAGGGGCAAGTTGAGTTGCACTCTCCAAAGCATCAGCTCGTGCATCAATTTTAAATCCATTCTCCGCTAATGCTTCCCTTGCTAAAACCAAACCTGGTGTTTCCCTAAATTTATCAACCCTCAGTTCTCCAGATAAAATTATCGCACCTTCCTGAGTCAGAACTCTTCCGGCTTCTTTAGCCATTTCCTTAACTTCTTGAATAGAGATATCAGGATCACTAGCAATATAGTGTAAATGAACTTCATGAAAAATAGAATCTTTAAATCCTAAACTTGATCCGTTCATCCTTAGTAATCTAATGTTAGGTACTTCAGCTGCCTCAATTTCAGCTCTCCTTATGTTCGTTCTTAAATACTCTCCGTTATCCGAATCTCCAAGAAAAAAACAGCCAAATCAGCGTAAAATGTCAGGTCAGGCTTAGACGGATGATCAATTCCATAATATCTAGCATCTGGCGGAAGTAATTCACTAAGGTGTCTCGGTCCAGAAGTGCCAATTGGATTTCCCCCATGTCCGATTTCAAGAATCCTTCTAACTAGTTTGCCCATATAAGTGTTTTACTTACGAACTTCTTAAATTTTATCTAAAAACTGCATTCAGCAAATAAGCAAAGATTACTGTAACTAAAAATGAAACCAAAGTCCCAATCCAAATTCCAAACATCCCAAAAAATACCAAACATTTCAAAAAAGAAATAAACAGCCAAAGTATAAACTATAAAATTAACTGAAAAGAAAAGCATCCTATTTGCAACTGCATTCACAAACTCCTTTTTGTATCCGTTTGCAAGCATCCATAAAGAGGAAGTAGTAGACGCCGGGAACATTGTAAATATCCCGCCCCATTCGGCCCCTAAAACCTTTGAAAGAAAAACCGCAAAACTTATCATTAATCCGGCAAAGACCACTCTACTCAAAAATATTTTCTTATCCGTCTTAGAACTCTCCTTAACTTCTTCAACTTTTTTTCCATTAAAATATGCATTACTAATCACATAAAGTACAAAATAAACTCCTAAAGAAGCCAGAATTTCCAATTCTAAAAAATTAGTAATCAAAAATGCTAATCCCAACCATAATATTACATCCAAAATCAAAGCTTTTCTTCCCAGCTTCTGAAAACTAACTAAAAAGAATGACACAAACACCAAATGCAAAGCCATTCCAACAATTCCAAACGGAACTGCCTTCTGAACTATTTCAACGGAATTCACAATTCCAATGAATAAAAATCCAACCAAAGAAGTTGTAGGTAAACTTAATACCAATGCACCAATCTTAGAACCAAATTTCTCTGCAATTGTAATTGCAATAGCAACAGCCAATCCGCCAATTAAGAATGATAAAAATAGTTGAAATAGGAAAAGTTCAGAAAACATAATATCATGTCTTCAATTTTTTATTTGAATTTGGCAATAAAAATATTAAATACAATCCAGCCAGAATCAATATCAATCCACCGACAATAAGATATGCTGAGTAAGGTGAATATTCGGATATTCCATAAGCAGAGTCGGTACTTCTAATTCCTAGTGCAAATACTCCAATTCCAATACTCAGACT
>JACPAS010000004.1:0-8930 GCA_016180665.1 Microcaldota archaeon | reverse complement strand
TAGCTAATATCTTACTGTTTAACGGTTTCATAGATTAATAAATATAAAAAGAAAAAATAAAAAGAGAAGCCTAACCCAAGACTTCTAAATCAGAAGAGAATGCTGGTAATAATGAGGTCTCTTCTTCAACTGGGCCACCAACTACTGATGCTCCTTTTACACCAGTTACGATAGCTACGATTTCCAATTTTCCCTCGTAGTTCTGCATTATTCTGGCTCCCCACTTTACATTAGCCTCTGCATCCATCTTCTCAGTAATCATTTCCCCTGCTTTGATCGCATCTCCTAGAGTTAGATCAGAACCGCCGCTGATGTGGATCAATGCGCCTTTAGCACCTTCAAAGTCAACATCCAATAATCGATTCTTGATAACTCCTTCTGATGCAGCTCTTACCTTATCAGTGCCTTTGCCTTCTCCGACTGCGATGAATCCGACGCCGCCTCCTTGCATGATTGCTCTTACATCTGCAAAGTCAATGTTAATCAAAGACGGTTGTGTAATTGTCCAGACTAATCCGCTGATAGCTCTTGCCAAAATTTCGTCAGCAACTGCAAATGCTTCGGTCATTGGCAAGTTTGGAACTAAACTTACTAACCTATTATTATCCAAAATAATCACTGAATCGCAGAACTTTTTCAATTTTGCAATTCCTTCTTCAGCTTTTTTCTTTCTTGCTCTTTCTAAAGCAAATGGATAGGTGACCATTGCGACGACGATTGCACCCTGCTCTTTTGCAACCTGTGCAATTACTGGTGCGGCTCCACCACCTGTTCCACCACCCATGCCTGCGCATACGAATACTAAATGAGCTCCTTCCAATTCTTTTTCAACTAACGGTCGGTCTACTTCTGCTGATTTAGCACCAACATCCGGATACCCACCAGCACCTAATCCTTTAGTTACGGATCTTCCAATTAACACTTTCCTTGCTCGTTCATGAACAATATTTAAGTGTTGTTTATCAGTATTAACAGCAACCAAATCAGTTCCTTTAACACCAGATTTTATCAATCGGTTTATGGTGTTGTTTCCTGCACCACCTACACCGATAGTTACAATTTTAATGCTCTCAGAGCTTAATACATCTTCACCAGGGCTCTCCGTGGTTACATTTTCCCCCATAACAGATTTTACTAAATCTTCCATATTTACACACCTTTAGGTCGCCAAAATCCCACATAAAAAAATACGAACATTCTTTACGAGAGGATTTTGTTGACTCTTATTCGACGATTAAGTCTTTAAAAACCTTTTTTTCTCAGACGTTTTTTCTTAGACCACATAAGTTTCTATATTTAAACAAAGAACTAGTTTTAGAGGTAACTTAATAAATGTATTTAGTAAATGTATTTATTATAAATTTTTAGAAAAAGACATCAAAAGTGGCTTCAATGGTACGTGTAATCACCATAATGGATGACGTTTATGCTGAACTCTACAAATTAAAACGGGCAAAAGGAATGAGTTTTAGCGAAGTTTTTCGTTATCTTCTTTCTGAAAGAGAAACTAAACGCGATATTCTTTCTTTAGCTGGGTCAATCTCTGATTCTGATATTGACAGGAAAGTAACGGAAGGTAAGAAAGGTGTATCATGGAAAAAATATGTATGAATACCGAAGTTGCAATTGATTTTCTGCGTGGCGATAAAACTACTGTTGAAAAACTTCGCTATTACGCAGACAAAGAAGAGCTCTGCATAAGCTCCCCCACATTATTAGTTCTACTTGTTGGAATAAAAAAAGCAGATGCAGTAAAACAATTCACAAACAGCATAAACATTCTTCCTTTTGATAAATTGGCAGCGACCTTTGCCTCCAAGATCATGGAAGAATGCAAAGAAAAAGGCGTAGTGATGGATTGGAAAGACCTCATAACTGCATCAGTTTGTCTTTCCAATCGCGCCTTTTTATTTACCAAAAACAGAAAAGATTTTGAGCACGTAAAAACTTTAAAGTTAGTGTAATCAATTAACAAATGTTATCAGGTGTGTTTCAGGATTATACTGTGCTATTTCAATAGTTTCTCCACCTTTTGTTGCAGCTTTTAATCCATTGCCGCCATTTCCATTCCCTAGTAATATATCTTTTATTTTAGTCGCTACTTTAGGATCAGGATCAACTATTAGTACGAATCCATTTCCACCTTCTTTTCCAACACCTTTAACATGACCGTTACCTCCATCAGAAACGGCGTATTTTACACAGCCAATTGAAGCACTTCCCCGTATTAATTCTTCCTTGTTCTGCGCCTTTTTAAATAACTGGCCAGAATTAACAGTTACAACGAATGCTTCATTTGGCAATAAACCAAATAATAATCTTGGATCATGCGTTCTGTCTGGATCATAAACTAAAACTACATGTGCATATTGGGATTGCATAGATCGTCCTTCTTCTTTTGCTAAAAGGTGAAGATCTGCTACGTTGCGTTTTAGTTCGTTTATTATTGGATTTTCCACATCCAGATCTTCTAATGGTTTGGCCGGATTTATCATAACTAGTTTTGCTTCTGGTTCGAATACTGTCATAGCCGGATGTATATTTGTCGTTTCACTTAAACTTATGTCACATTCACTACAATGCTGTGCCATTGCCGCCAATGCTGAATTTGTTTGTGCTGTTGAATTAAATCTGGACCTAATCTTGCCCTCATCCAGAACTGCCACAGCCTTTGGAATGCCAGTAATTATTCTAAATAAATCAGGGTCAACATCCCTTATATTTTTACGATATTTATGAAAGTCATGTGCTGCTCCTTCTGCGCCACAAAATTCGTGTGTAGTTACTACTCCAACTCCGCCAGCAACCAATTTTCTGAAAACATGGCCATCTCTTACTATGGCACCTGCCGTTCTCTCTAACCCAATTCTAAGGATGTGATCTAGAATAGTAAGAACCATTGCTCTCGAATCTACACACATTTTTATTGCAAGTTCTACATCTGTTGAGCCTGGTCTAACTATCCGCAACCCTTCGGTATCATCTCTTAAAAAACTCGCGACCCTTAAGTTTCCCTGTCTTAAATAAGTTCTAACAAGCTCTCTTGGTATAGGGTTCTGATTTGCTATTGCTTGTATAGCTTCAGCAGCAGGGCCTTCTTTACGAAACGTCCTTCGTCCATGAAAGAATCTTTCTTTAGCCTGTTTTAAACGTGCCAAATTATGCATAAATTCCCCTTACTCTAAACGTTTGTTTTCTTACATATAATTTGTGTCTAAAAGTGTTTAAAAAGATATCTAATTAATTCTAATCAAATTCTTTTTAACAAGCATTTATTTGTACTGATTAATTTTTAAAATTAGCATTCTCTACTTCGTAAACTAGAAACTGATGGAGTCATATATATCCATATGCCAAACATCTTTAAAATATATCATACATCCAAATTCTTCACTTCTTTTGCATAAGCTTCAATAAATTCTCGTCTCGGTGGAACTTCCTCTCCCATCAATATAGTAAATAACTCATCAGCTTTCATAGCGTCTTCAATTGTTACTTTTTTCAAAGTCCTGTTTTCAGGACTCATGGTTGTTTCCCAAAGCTGCTCAGGATTCATTTCACCTAGACCTTTGTATCTTTGAATGCTAACTCCGCCGCCCATCCCCTGAACTACACTGTCCTTTTCAGAATCGCTATAAGCGTACTTTACACCTTTACTTTTCCATATTTTGTAGAGGGGTGGTTGTGCAATGTAGATATAACCTGCTTCGACAACTTTTCTAAAATGCCTGTAAAAAAGAGTAAGTAATAAGGTCCTAATATGGCTTCCATCAACATCTGCATCCGTCATTATCACAACTTTGTGATATCTTAGTTTTGAAAGATCAAAATCCTCTCCAAAACCGCATCCCAAAGTTAAAACAATCGCCCTGATTTCTTCACTACTTAGAACTTTATGAATCGGAGCTTTTTCCACATTCAAAATCTTCCCACGCAGAGGAAGAATTGACTGAGTCTGACGGTCTCTTGCCATTTTACTAGAACCTCCGGCGGAGTCGCCTTCCACGAGATACAACTCAGTTTTAGTAGCATCCTCTTCACTGCAATCCGCTAATTTTCCAGGTAAGATACTAGTCTCAAAAACATTCTTTCTTCTGATTAACTCTTTGGCTTTCTGTGCAGCCTCTCTTGCTTCAATGGCGTTGGTAACTTTATCTAATACTCGTTTCCCAGCATCCGGATTCTCTTCTAAATAAGTCTTAAATAATTCATAGGTAACACTGTCTACAATTCCTTTTACCTCACTATTTCCTAACTTTGTTTTTGTCTGTCCCTCGAATTGTGGTTCAGGAACTTTGACACTAATGACCGCGGTTAAACCTTCTACCGAATCATCACCGCTTGCTCGTTTCTCCTCTTTTTTGCCCTTGCCATTTCCATATTCTTTCAAATACTCGTTAATTGTTCTGGTAATCGCAGTCTTAAATCCAACAAGGTGAGTTCCACCCTCAATTGTTTTTATATCATTTACAAAACTGTAGATCATTTCGTTATAACTATCAGTATACTGGAGGGCAACTTCAACATCAATTCCATCCGCCTTCTTTTGATAGTAAAATGGAGTATGAAGCTTATTTCTTGCTTTATTCAAATATTCTACAAACTGGACTAATCCCCCTTCATAATAGAAGTTTTCTTCTTTTACTGGCTCGACTCTTTCATCCCTTAAAACTATTTTAAGGCCTTTATTCAAAAATGCTAATTCCATCAATCTCTCTTGAATGTATTCAATATCAAAAACAATTTCTTTGAATACCAAACTGTCCGGTTTAAATCTAACAATCGTGCCCCTATGGGTGGTATCTCCAATAACTTCAACCTGAGTAGTTGCCTTTCCACGCTCATATTTTTGTCTGTAAACTTTTCCATTTCTGTGGACTTCTGCTTCCATTGATTCGCTTAAAGCACTAACTACCCCCATACCTACCCCGTGTAATCCACCGCTT
This sequence comes from Microcaldota archaeon, assembly GCA_016180665.1. GTDB lineage: Archaea > Micrarchaeota > Micrarchaeia > Anstonellales > Bilamarchaeaceae > JACPAS01. The sequence continues at coordinate 3,984 of JACPAS010000004.1, read as the reverse complement.
ACCTGATAAGCTTTTTTCTCAAATTTTCCACCTGCATGCAGAGTAGTAATAACAACTTCCAAAGCGCTCTTGCCTGTTTTTGGATGGATGTCTGTAGGTATCCCTCTCCCATCATCTTTAACTGAAATTCCACCTTCTTTAGTCAAAATAACTTCAATATTTTTACAGTAACCTGCAAGTGATTCATCAATTGAGTTATCTACTATTTCAAAAATTAAATGGTGTAATCCGCGTTTTCCAACATCTCCAATATACATTGCAGGTCTTTTTCTAATTCCTTCTAAACCTTCTAGAACCTGGATATTTTCTGCAGTATAATTTTCACTTCCATCTTCCATAATGACCACTAAAATTAATAGTAATTAAGAATTTTTTTCGTCGTTAACTCTGTATTTATATATTTACAAGGACTTATTTAAATCCCTATCGTTGTTCCCATATCCATATAAATCTTCTTGCTGTTTTAGTTTTGGTGATAATAATGGATTGACCGACTTTCGGTCACAGGATGAACTATTACGTTCATGCTGCCCATTGGACGGCGTTCCGTTCAATCGGGAGACTTAAAAATCGCATAAATAAAACAGGAGGGATTTTTATGGAATGTATGATGTGCGGGAAAAAAGACTGCAGCTGTATGTCTATGTTTGCAGGCCTAAAAGTATTAGTTGGTCTAGTCTTATTGGCTGGAGTAATGGGTTATGTTCAATTGAACTGGGCATTAGGTTTATTAGGTTTGGTAATGGTTTTGAAAGGTCTACTGAAACTATTCATGAAGCCAAAAGCGTAAAGAGTACCTCAGAAGAGATGACTTTTGGATTACCACTAACCTTTTGCTTAAATAAACCTCATGTCATGATCGTCGTAACGATCATGAACATGCTCATGAACGAATCGTCGTTCACGACATGATAACAAAAGGCTGGTGAATGAAGCCAAAAGCGTAAACATTGATTTATTAATTTTTTATTTTATTTCTAACCATGGACTATCATGCTTTAACTGTTCAGCAAGTATTAGAAAAACTTAATTCTTCAAAATCAGGTTTGAACGAAAAAGAAGCTGGGTTCCGCTTAAAAAAATATGGTCTAAATCTAATTTCCGGAAAATACAAACGAACTATTTTTGATATAATTCTGGATCAATTTAAAAATTTCCTTCTCATACTGCTTATTCTCGCTGCAATCATCTCTTTCTTCATTGGCCATACTTTAGATGCAATAGCAATAAGTTTCGCAGTTTTTCTGAGTATTATATTCGGTTTCATCCTAGAATATAAAGCAGATGAAAGTCTCAGAGCTCTAAAAGCACTTCAATCCCCAAAAGCAGTTGTACTGCGTTCTAATATAACTAAAATTATAGATGCATCACAAATTGCCCAAGGAGACATTCTAATTCTGGAAGAAGGTGCAAAAATCCCGGCAGATTGCAGAATAATCCAGGCATATAGCCTAGAAGCAAATGAAGCAGCACTTACCGGTGAATCTGCTTCAGTCCATAAATCTACAAGTCCAGTTGCTAAAGACTCCGACATTCCAGAACGCACTAACATGCTTTATTCCGGAACATTCATAACAAAGGGAAATGCAGAAACTACTGTAGTCCATACTGGCGATCAAACAGAATTAGGCAAAATAGCAATCAAACTATCTGATATTGAAAGTGAAGAAACGCTGTTAAAAAAATCGTTGAACGATCTTGCCAAAAAAGTAAGCATCATCTCAATAATAATCATTCTCTTATTTTCTTTAATCGGTCTTTTTCAAAACCGTGAACCGTCCGAACTGTTTATTCTTGCAGTAAGTCTTGCAGTGGCTGCAGTTCCAGAAGGTCTCATTACAGTCTTAACCATAATCTTGTCAGTGGGAGTAAAAAGAATGGCAGAAAACAATGCATTAGTTAGAAGATTAAATGTTGTAGAAAATCTTGGTAGTGCAACCATACTAGTCGTAGATAAAACTGGTACTTTGACTGAAGGAAAAATGTCTCTGACAAAAGTTTTCTATTCAAACAAACTTTATGATGTGGACCAGTTCCATAATAATGATCTTCTATCTTACGCCAGTTTATGCAATACTGCCAAGATAAGCGAAAAAGGTCTAATTGGAGATGAGATGGACAAAGCTATCCTTCTAGCTGCAAAAAACAAAGGAATTGATATAACTTCACTTAAAAAACTTGAACCAATACTATTCAAGCCTTTTGATTCGGAGAGGAAACGTGTAACCTGCATATTTAATCACACTACTAAGCAAATTTCAATTGTTAAAGGTGCACCTGAGTTGTTGTTTGATTTATGTTCGAGAATAGAACTTAACAATAAAACTTCAGCATTTACAAAAGAGCACAAAGAGCATATTTTAGCAGAACTTTTAAACTTGACAAACAAAGGGATGCGCGTCCTGGCAATTGCATACAAACAAATACGCTCAAAAAGTATAAAAGATGCTGAAAATGATTTGATTTTTCTTGGTTTGCTTGCCTTTGAAGACCCGCCCAGGCTGCAGGTTAGATCGACTGTAGACGCATGCAGAGATGCTAATATTCGGATACTTATGCTTACAGGTGACAATCTGAATACGGCAATCTCAATTGGGAGACAGGTAGATTTGCTAAGTAAAGAAAATGAAGCAATTGAATGGAAATCGCTCGCTGCACTTTCTGATGGTGATCTGAAAAGACAGTTAGATACTGTAAAAATTATTGCTCGTTCTACTCCTCTAAGTAAGTTAAAAATTGTTGAAAAATTAATAGAAAAAGGAGAGAATGTTGTAGTTACTGGAGATGGAGTAAACGATGCACTAGCACTTAAAAAGGCCCAAGTGGGTGTGGTCATGGGTTCTGGAACTGATGTAAGTAAAGAGGCAGGTAGTCTCGTTTTGCTGGATGATAACCTCTACACGCTAATAACTGCGGTCGCATATGGCCGGACAGTCTTTAACAACATAATAAATTTTATCCGTTACCAGTTTACGACTAATATCGCAATTCTCTTACTTTTTTCATTATCCTTTTTCTTAGGGTTCCCTTATTTTCTTACTCCTCTTCAAATTCTATTCATAAATCTAATTATGGATGGGCCACCAGCACTTGCATTGGGCCTTGAAAAAAGCTCTGCTGGAGTCTTAAAACAAAAACCAAGAAGAACTGCCTCCATTATCTCAAAGAATCTGCTGCTGTCGATGTTTTCCTCAGCCCTTTTTATGGCATTTATAACTATTGCTGTTTATTTCTATTTCAAATCAGATTATCCTGAAGTAGCACTTGCTGCATCATTCGCTGTGTTTGTAGTCTTACAACTCTTCAATTCACTTAATTGTCGTTTTACAAGTGACCATTTCTTTACAGATCTAAAGTCCAATCCATACATAATTCTAGCAGTCATTTCCATGTTCTTACTAATGCTTCCATTTCTCTATATTCCAGAATTACAGATGATATTCTCGACAAGTCCACTCTCATTTCAGCAGTTTTTAATTATTCTAGGGGCAGCTTCCACAGTTTTAATATTCGAAGAAATAAAGAAACTATTATTCAAAAAGGTTATTTCATATTAGTCAATTTATATTTCTGACCGTTACTTCAAAATAAAGTGTTTTCCCGGCTAGTGGATGATTCCCCTCGCTAATAATGTTGTCTTCAGTTACTTCTTTAATTAGCATAATGGTTGGGGCTCCATTCTGGTCAATAGACTGATAGGTCTTACCTTCTTCAGCGTCTATCCTAATTAGAAAAGTATTATTTTTTTCATCAACTATCTTGTGTGGTAATCCATTAAATTCAAAAGAGTCATTGACCTTTAACAGGTATTCTAAAGTTGCAGTATCATTCTTAACGTCATTTATTACGAGCATTCCAGCATTCGTTTTAATTACGAAATCCTTTGCTATGTGTATATTATTCTTCTTTAATTCTTCTATTGGGACTTCCTCGAACTTACTCTGGTTATAAAATCTTTCAATAACCAGATTTGTAGAAGAGTCA
>JACPAS010000140.1 GCA_016180665.1 Microcaldota archaeon | reverse complement strand
GAGTTAAATCTAAGTTCAGATGATGCCTTTGCTCTGGTTGTTGCCCAGGATGAAGTTCGAATAAGGGCACTCCATTATGCAGTTAGGAGAGCCAATATGAAAGAGATTCCTAAAGAAACAAGAAGGGCAAATCAAGATGGGACTACTTCTTATATGAGACCATTACCTGGAAAGGCAAGGCTTTACCCAGAAACAGATATTCCGCCAATTGAAATTACAGGAGAAATGATAAAGAGGGCTGACAAGGGCGAGTCATTAGAAGAGAAAAAAGAAAAACTGGTAGGATTATTAAAAAATAAGGATATGGCTGAACGGGTTTTAAAATCAAGAAGTCTGGGTTTATTTGAAAAGCTAGTAGAGGAGGGAAACGATCCAATGCTCGTTGCAAATACTTTAGAAAATACATTAGTTTCGTTGAGAAGGGAGGGCTTTGAGCTTAAAGATTTGGAGATTTTACATGGGCTTTTTGCAGAATATCGAAAAGGAAAATTTGTAAAAGCTGCAATTCCAGAGGTAGTTAAAGGGATTGTGAAAACAGGCAAGAATATTGAAGAGGTTGTGGGTGAAAACCAGCTCGGAAGAATTGCTGGAAAAGAACTGGAAAAAATTGCCAGGGAAAATAATTATGATGTTGGAAAAATAATGCAAAAGTATAGATTGAGAGTTGAGGTCTCAGATTTAAGCAAAATTAAAAGAAATCCTTAAGATTTCCTTTCAAAATCTTCTTTTTTTCAGGCTGCGCGTCTTCAATTTTAGGAGGTTCTTTTTTCTCAGGCTCTGTAGCAGGTTCTACCGGAACTTTCTTTTTTTCTTTATCTTTCTTGGGCTTCTTCATACCCTCAATAGTAGTCTCAAGAATAAAAGCAGCCTCTTCTTCCTCAAGATTATAAAAACCACAGGCAGAATCAAAATCAGATTCTAGAAAATGCTTTATAATATGAAGATATTCAGAGGCTTCCCTGTAGTTAGAGTGGGTAATTCGCCCTATTTTTTTACCTATGGATTTTAACTTAGCCCTCCTATCTACAGTCTGACCCATTAAGCGTAAATAACTGGGGAATTGGTAGCGGACAAAATAGTTTGATTTGTGGGATTTTGAAAGTGCTACACCTGCAGTTATAAAATCTATAGAGTACTTAAAATAGCCCCAGTGTGATTTTTTAATACGACCATCAAAAACATCTGCGCGTGAGAGATAATTAAACGCTTTAGACAATGAAGATTCACCATTATACTCCAATGGAATATTTTCATCTACCCATAATTTTAATAGGCTATAATCCACGTCTCCTGAGAAATACTTTTTAGCTTCAAGATAGGAAGAAGATTTGAATATTCCGCGAACTCTTTCAAAAATGTCTTTTTCAACGTCTCTTGCACCTAATGAATTGGCCTGTAAATCATTAATTGCAGAGCGAACGTCCCCGTTTGCATTTTCTGCTATCTGTTTTAATCGGACTTCGTCCATAGGCAAATGCTCTTGAATTGAAATCTTCTTAAGAATAGAAATAATTCCTGCTTTTGTTATTTTTTTAAACTCCAGCATTTCGCAACCAGATCTAACTCCACTTAATTTTTTATCCCAGATGTTAGTTGCAGTTAATATAATTGGAACTGCATTTGATTTTAGTAATTCATTGATTGCAGAGAGACCTCCGCTATCTGCTGACTGAAATGCATCAACATCATCAATAAATATTATCTTCTGGAACCAGTAGGGCCGTGTATAAGCAATGGCCTTTGTTTTTTACCGTTGAGCCAATTTAGCAACCACTGACGTACCCTAAGTCTGGTTTCATCATTGCCCACTAGGTCGTCTAATTTTACTGGGGAATATTTAGAAGAAAAAGACATTATTTGTTAATGTAAAATGAAGATTAAAAAACTATTCTTTTAACTTGTATATTTTGACTTCTCCGCCTTTGCTTGTAAAGACAAGGTCAAAACCAGGAAGGTCATTTAGGAAGAATGCGCGATAAATATTAGAATCGTAGAATTTGCCTTTTCTATCTTCATAACCGGATTTTATTTCCCCATTTTCTAACCATATTGGATCGGTAGTATAAAAGGCAGTATATAAGGATATACCATCAGAAGTATCATAATCATATTTTAGAATGGCTTTATTTAATTTAAGGTCGCCATTTTCATATTTTTCATTAAGAGAGTATGTAGCACTAGTTGTCTGGCCATTAGCTAATAACGCATCACCAACGCAATAAGTTGGGCTTAGAGCGCCAGTAATTCCATCTGCATCATTTGAGATTACCTGAGTATATGCTAACACTCCCTTTTTATTTAATTCAGAAGAAATCGTGCATTCCTGATTCGTCATGTCTTTAGGTACATAAATTACTTCCCATAAATGTTCGGCTTCACAGAAAGATCCGCCAGGAGAAGCACCAACATCCGTTTTATTAGCGTAATCGCATGATAGATAGTTCAAAGCACCGTATTTACCACCTAGAACTGAACCACCATACACCAGCTCGCCATCAAAAGT
>JACPAS010000003.1 GCA_016180665.1 Microcaldota archaeon | reverse complement strand
ACAAAAGGAAAGCCAAAAATCCGAGAGCGATAAGAAACCGCAAATTCCCGGCAGAAAGAGCAGGAGAAAGAAGAAAGAAGATGGTAAGAGGGACGGTCTACTCAACAGACATGGTCCAGGTAAATTTAAAAGTAATTCAGGCAGGTCCAACACCTCTGGGAGAGATATTCAAGCAAGAGCCTAAAAAAGAGGAGAAAAAATAGTAGGAGGGTGGAGATTTGCAGGCAGAGGTTAATATCGGATTATTAGGTCATGTGGACCATGGTAAAACTACTCTTACTAAAGCATTAACTGGTAAATGGACAGACACTCATAGCGAGGAAATAAAACGAGGCATTTCCATCCGTCTAGGCTATGCTGATGCAACAACCTATTTTTGTGAACCTTGTAAAAAATATTCATTTTCGGAAAAATGTTCATCCTGCGGAAAAAAAGGTCAAATCAAAAGAAAAATATCTTTTCTTGATGCACCTGGTCACGAAACATTGATGACGACTGCAATTTCTGCATCAAGTGTTATTGATGGTGCTTTATTCTTAATTGCTGCAAATGAGCCGTGTCCACAACCTCAGACTGCGGAACATTTAATGATCCTCAATACTCTAGGAATAAAAAACATAATTGTAGTTCAAACAAAAATAGACTTAGTGACCAAAGAAAGAGCATTAGAAAGTTACAAGGAAATTAAAAACTTTCTTTCGAAGTCAGTAGCTGAAAATGCACCAATTGTCCCGGTCTCTGCAAATTTTAATTTAAATATTGATGCAATTGTTGAAGAGATAGAGCACATAATCCCAACTCCAAAGAGAGATAAGACTGCACCATTGCGTATGTTCGTTTCCCGTTCTTTTGATGTTAATAAACCCGGTACTTCCATAGATTCTCTAAATGGCGGTGTAATCGGAGGTTCTATAATTCAAGGTTCAATTAAAATTGGGGATGAAGTCGAATTAAAACCAGGTATAATAAGGAAGGAAGGCGGAAAACCAGAAAAATTAACTTTCAAAGTAGCTAATTTAAGAGAGGAAAGTGAGAAGCTTGAAGAAGGCTTTCCAGGTGGACTAATTGCAGTTGGTACAAAATTGGATCCATCTCTAACAAAATCAGATGCATTAATCGGAGGCGTACTTGGTCGTATAGGTGAGTTGCCAGAACCGTTTAATGTTGTTAAAATAAAGTACGAGTTGCTTAAAAGAACTGATGTTGAAAATCCGCCTTTAAAACAAAATGAAGCGGTTGTTGTTAATGTTAATACAACCACCAATGTAGGTGTAATTGTCGAGCTGGCAAAAGGCATTGCGACAATACGTTTGAAAAAGCTTATGATCGCAGATAAAAGTTCAAAGGCAGCTATAAGCAGAAAGATTGATCAGAGGTGGAGACTAGCTGCCTGGGGTCAGATAGTTTAATTTTCAGCCCTGAGTTTTGAATCTTGTTGCTAATTTAAAAAATCAACTAATCTAATTTAAGTTCATGCCGAGGTCTAATTGAACTAATCGTTCAAAAGACCTCACCTTACCTTCGTAAGCCGAGGTCGCCTAGTCCGGTAGGGCGGCAGGTTGCTAAAGAATCGTTTTGATCTAATGTCTTATAAAGACAAAACGATTCTATTCGATGTAAAAGAATTTCTTTTACAGTTGTGAACGATTCATCGTTCACTTGCATAATCATGAGGTTATTATAATTTATTTAACTTCTTGGTTTGTGGAAACCTGTTGCGCGAAAGCGTCCATGAGTTCAAACACCAGCCTTTCACTCATGAGGTTTATCTAAGCGAAAGGCTAGTGCTAATCCAAACCTGTTTTAAAGAGGTTTTGGCTTTTCTTCATTCCCTCTCTAATAAAGAGGGGGGATCAGAATCAGCACTCAAAATGAGGGGGGAGTCTTCCCCCTGCGTTTTTGTGTGAAACTCTCATCCTCGGCGTTTTTTTCTAATTAGTCTATCCAATTTTTACTTATTTTCACAAGTGCGATGTTATCAAATGAAAGTGCAGGTTTTCCATGTTTTGCTACGTGTATCTCATTGGCCTTCTCTAAAAATTGCTTCGGATCAATATAAACAAAATAATGGTTTTCATATTTTACTCTTCTTCGTTCCTCTGCATTTAAATTTTTATATTCCCAGTCATTAATTATCTGGCCATTGTAAGTACGTAGTGTCCGTGTTGTTAGATGGTTTTTACTAAATTGGTTTGCCTGTAATTCTAAATATTCCTCTCTGCTGACCTCTTTTCTTACTGACAGGTGAAGATGTGGAGCCGATCTAGAACCTAGACCTGTCTGGCCTATTGTTGCTATCTGATCTCCAGGCTCAATAGCCTCACCTTTTTTCAAATGTCTGAAACTTCCTTCTTTCAGATGCATATACTCTATAAAATAAACAACTCCATCAATATGTGTTCTTGCTGTAATATCATTCCCACCAGATCCATGAGATTCACTTAAACTGAATACTTCTGAGCGAATAGCCGAGAAAATCGGAGTACCACTCTTTTGATGAATATCTATCCCATGGTGCCGGTGTGCTCTTACAACCGCCCCACTTTCTGTTTTATAAGTAGGTCTTACTGCGTCAAAAAGACGCTCTTTTGATGAAATCCTGCCATCCAAAACAGGGGGGTGCCAATATTCAAATTCTTTTTGAGTTAGCTCAACTTTTGAGTATTTCGGTTTTACAAGTTTTGGAGTAGTTTCTAATTTCCCTGTTTTTTTCAAAAATTTCCTGAATGCGTAAACTGTTTTCCGCCCATAAAGTCCGTCTTGAGTTAACTTTCTACCATATTGATCAGTAATCCCATTCTCATTTAGAAGTTGCTGCAATTTCTTTACTAACGCTTTGGTTTGAGGGCCATAACCAACCTCAGTTATCGTGGTCCCTTCCAAAGTTCCTTTCTCTATTAGAGAGTTAAGCTCTTCCTTTAACTTTAACAAGTTTCCAGTATCCTTTTTACTCTTGTATATTAAATTTGCCATAATTAAATTCAGTAATCAATATTAAATAATCCCCCCATTCCTGGTTACTATTTTAATTCTTTGTTTCATAATATCCATCCGCATTAAATCGGAGGATTCTTCTATGACTTCTTTTCAGGAAATATTGTCCAAACCTTCTATATTCAAGGACAACTCAGTTTTATCTCCGCATTATGTTCCATTAAATTTGCCATTTAGAGATTCTCAAATAAAAGAAATAATGGAAATCGTTTCCTTAGCTTTAAAAAATCAAAAACCAAGAAACCTATTTATCTACGGAAAAACCGGGTCAGGAAAAACCTGTTCAGTGAAACATGTGATGGATAAATTCAACTCAGTCAATCCAGCTTCCTTAATGATATATCTTAACTCAAGAATCTACAACTCAAGATATAGGATTATGCAGAAAATTATGAAACAATTTATCCCAGAATTAGAGAAATCGGGTTTTGGTCTTCCCCATTTATACGAGAAACTGATCGAGTTTACGAGTAAGGGCAAACAACTAATAGTGGTTCTGGATGAGATAGACATGATTAAGGATCTGGATGAGCTGGTTTATACCTTAACCCGAGCAAATGACGAAATTAAAGGTGGTGGAATTTCAATTATTGGAATCTCGAACAAACTCTCCTTCAAAAATGAATTGGATCCAAGAAGCAAAAGTAGTTTATATGAAACTGAAATGGTCTTTCCACCTTATACCTCCAACCAGCTCCAACATATTCTACTTCAAAGAGTTGAAAAAGGCTTTGAAAAAGGTTCAGTAGAGTCTTCAGCAATAAACCTTGCTGCTGCAATAACTGCTCAGGAATCAGGTGATGCAAGGTATGCACTTAAACTGATTTTAAAAGCAGGTGAAATTGCCCAGCAGAATTCAAAATTGAAAGTAAATGATGAGGATGTCGAACTAGCAAGGAAGAGAGTTGAGATCGATCTGGCAGCAGAAACAATTGCCACACTGCCGTTTAATCATCAGTTAGTTCTTTATGCAATTGCTTTTCTTTCAATTAATGGAAGCAAATATGCGAGATTGGAAGGTTTTAATGAAGAATTTTTATTTTCTGGTGAGATCTACGAGGAGTATGAAAATCTCACTAAAAAAGTTCATAAAAAGGCAAGAAGCGTTCGTTGGTATAAAGAATATTTGAATGATTTAGAGATGCTTGGCCTAATTACTACAACTCCTAGTGGAAAAGGGGTGCGTGGTCACACTACTTTGATTAAATTAGGTGGCTCCCCTCAGGATATTTCAGATCTGCTCAAAAAAACAATACTACTCTGATTACGGTGTAATTTTTATGGATTGAGAAAATTGAAGATTTTCGAAAGTATAAAAATGATAATAAGAAACATCCGGTGTGATTTTTATGGAGACTAAAAAAACTCTACTTAAAGAAAAATTTGAAGAAAATAGAAAAGCATTTGCTGAGCAGATGAAGCAACAGCAAACGATCTTTTCAAATATGAATTCAATAAAAAAAAGAATTGCAGTCTGGAGCGGCAAGGGTGGAGTAGGAAAAACTTTTTTCACAGTCCAGTTAGCATATGCTCTAAAAAAGTTCACTAAAAAAAGAATTGGTATTTTGGATGCAGATATTGACTGTCCAAATATTACAAAGATTATGAAAATTGACGAGAAATTAAAAGGTATGCAAAACGAGAATCTAATCTATCCTGTAGAGAAAAATGGACTTCAAGTGGTCTCAATGGGCTCGGTCTTCCAGAAAGAAGATGATACTGTTACGTGGCGTGGTCCAATGATATCTGGAACAATTACTCAATTCCTTCTAATGGTTAAATGGGCAGTTGATTATTTAGTAATTGATATGCCACCTGGAACTTCAGATGCTCCTTTAACTGTTGCTCAACAGGTAAAACCTACTGGTTTAATTATAGTCACTACTTCCGAACCAATGGCTTTGTTAGATGCAAGAAGAAGCCTAAAATTTGCAGAAATTATGAAAATTCCGGTCCTAGGTATTGTTGAGAATATGAGCGGGGATATTTTCGGAAAAGGTGGTGGGACAAAATTAGCAGAAGAATTTAACGTTCCTTTCTTTGGTTCAATTCCTTTGGATAAAAAAATCCAGAAATACGTTCAGACTGGGACGCCTTTGTGCGAGACTAAAGAATACGGAGAATTGTTTGAGGAGATTGTTGGAAAGTTGGAAAAGTAGTTTCTTCCCATCAAAAAATCAAGGCATTTATTTAGGAAAATAACTCTGTGACTATAGTCACATGCATACCAATTTAAAGCCTCTTTAACATAATATTTTACGTCTGTTTTACACAATACTAACTTAAACTCTCACTAGTGGTCTTCATGGAAAATATAGTAGAAAGAACAATTGAAAAAGATCTGAAAGAATCTTACCTAGATTATGCAATGAGCGTAATTGTAGGCCGTGCGCTCCCAGACATTAGGGATGGTCTAAAACCAGTCCACAGAAGAATCCTTTTTTCAATGCATGAGCTAAGCAACACCCATGATAAGCCTTACAAAAAGAGCGCAAGAGTGGTTGGGGAAACTTTAGGAAAATTCCATCCTCACGGTGATACCGCAATTTATGATTCTCTAGTTAGGATGGCACAAGATTTTAGTCTAAGATATACCTTAGTAGATGGCCAAGGAAATTTTGGCAGTATCGACGGTGATAATAGTGCTGCAATGAGGTACACTGAAGTACGTATGGAACGACTTGCAGAAGAAATGCTCGGCGATTTAGAAAAAGAAACGGTTGATTTCACCTCTAATTTTGACGGTACATTAAAAGAACCTCTAGTTATGCCATCGAAAATTCCAAATCTCCTAATTAATGGTTCAGCAGGAATTGCAGTTGGTATGGCAACCAATATTCCACCGCACAATTTAACTGAAATAGTTGATGCTTCTATCGCTTTTATTGAAGGTTCAGACGAATCAAAAATTCTCTCAATAGTATCCGGTCCAGATTTCCCAACTGCCGGAATAATTGTAGGGAGAGGGGGAATCTTCGAAGCATACAAAACTGGCAGAGGGATAATAAGAATCCGCGGAAAAGCAGAAATAAAAAAAGATTCTAAAGGAAAAGATTCAATTTCAATAACTGAAATTCCTTATCAGGTTACTAAAACCTCAATAATAGAATCAATTGCAAATTCAGTTAGGGATAAAAAAATAGACGGGATAAGTGGTGTTCATGACCGTTCAGACAGACAAGGTGTAGAAGTAATTGTGGAACTAAAGAAAGATGCAAATGCCGAAGTAGTTCTTAATCAACTGTATGCACACACTCCTTTGGAAGGAACCTTTGGAATAATTAATCTAGTTCTAGTGAAAAATGAACCTAAAGTCCTTGGTTTATATGAACTCATTCGTTTGTTTATTGATTTCAGAAAAGAAATTGTAACAAAGAGATGTCAGTTTGACCTTAAAAAAGCAGAAGAAAGAGCGCACATCCTTATCGGCTTAATAAAGGCACTAGAAAACATCGACCCTATAGTCATATTCCTTAAAGCATCCAAAAATGTTGATGAAGCTAGGGCAGGTTTAATCTCAAAATATTCATTAAGTGAAATTCAGGCAAACGCAATTTTAGATATGAGATTACAGCGTTTGATTGCATTGGAAAGAGAGAAAATCGAAAACGAGTATAAACAACTCCAGGAAGCAATCACCTGGTTGAAAAACGTCCTTTCCGATGTTAATGAGGTTCTAAAAATAATTAAAAACGAGCTAATCGAAATAAAAGAAAAATACGGAGATAAAAGAAGAACCGTAATAATTGATGCCCAAGATGAACGTCCAATTGAAGCATTAATTCCAAATGATGAAGTTGTGATTACTATAACTGGGAAGGGGTATACTAAGCGTGTTTCACTCACTGAATACAGGTCTCAAAACAGAGGTGGAAAAGGAGTAATTGGTGCAGACACTAAAGAAGAAGATTTCATAAGGGATGTTATAGTTACAAGAAATCATAATTACATTTTAGTATTTACTGATAAGGGAAGAGTTCACTGGATTAAAGCTTATGAAATTCCTGAAGCTGGAAGATACGCTGGTGGAAGGCCCATAGTTAATATAATAGAATTACAGGGTAAAGATGAGAAAGCAACCTCCTGGATTCCGGTAGAAAATTTCAGTGAAAATGAATATCTTTGCATGGTAACTAAAAATGGAATCATCAAACGCATATCTTTAGATAATTTCAGCCGCCCAAGAAACGGCGGAATAATTGCAATCACTTTAAAAGAAAAAGATGATTTAGTTGAAGTAATAAAAACAAATGGAAAACAAGAGCTTTTAATTGCAACTAAGAAAGGACAAGCAATACGCTTTAGTGAAGAAGATGCACGTGAAATTGGCCGAACAGGTCAGGGAGTTATTGGAATAAGGTTCAAGGAAGGAGAAGACCAGGTAGTTGGTATTACGCTTTGTTCTATGCCTTCTATTTTAACTATTACTGAAAATGGGTTTGGTAAACGTACGCCAGTTGAAGATTATAGAATCCAGGGGCGCGGTGGAAGTGGAGTAATTAATATTAAAACTGAAGGTAGAAATGGGGACGTGGTTGGAGTAAGAGCAGTTAAAGATGATCAGGAAATTATTGTAATCAGTTCCAAAGGCCAGACAATCCGTGTTCCGGTAACTAGTATTTCTGTAATCGGAAGAAATACCCAGGGCGTAACAATAATCAGATTGGGTGAAAATGAAAAGGTCGCTTCTTTTGCAATAGTGGAAAAATCAGAGGTTCAGAAAACTGAAACTCAATAAAAATAGAAAAAAATAAAAATTTATTTAGGCAGTTCATCCGGAGGCAAACAATCTCGCAATGTTGTTTTCCATTTTCCAACAGGATCTTTTTCTACAAGTTTATGCTTTCCGTTCTGACGTTCAACAACGAAACCACAGTAACCTGGGTCTCCATTCACTGCTCTTTTCACTGCTTGTGAATCCATGGGCAATGCCAAGTCCGTAGAGGGTGGAACTGCCCAAACTTTAAACCTAGTAGTGCTTTGTGCCAAGCCAGTATCAAGTACTCTTAAAGTATTCTGTCCTGGTTGATCCTTTGGCCCAACTAATCTAACTGCTAGTGCTGCCATAAATTCACCCGAAAGTCAAAACCTCAGTTGGACTGGAACCTTGAACAGTTCTCCAAACCGTCATCCTAGATACCCCAAACATGTCTGCTAATTGTCTAAGAGAATACGGATGCGAATAATACGCTTTCAAAACTTTATACCTTAAATCATCTGTCAAACTATTAGGTCTACCGACCTTCTTTTCAAAATTAGAACTAACCTTCTGCTTACTGGATTTCGCACCACCCTTTTCTACCGAAAAGTACACCCCTTCCCAAAAGTACATCCCTTTCCTTCATATTTTTCACCTCATATTTTTTAGCCCATAGGATACACCTACGGATTCTTACATACTTTAAGAGTCTATACCTTTTTAAACGAATGTCACTCAAACTCAAAAAATTTGGTTTTTCCGTACAAATACACAATGTGAACTACCCATGAATAAATTCCGTTTGAACGTTGCTACGTTCAAATCTCAACAGCAAAGCTGTTGATCATTGGCTTCCTGCTTCATAGGTAGAACTATTGTTCTGTCTCCACAGGCGTTACTTCCCCTTGATCCAAGGGTAGCTTTATTGAGTATATTTATTGATGCGTTTAAATCACGGTCAATTGAAAGACCACAGTATTTACAGTTATGTGTTCTTTCAAACAGGCACTTCTCAACTGTATTTCCACAGCTGCTGCATTCTTTACTTGTGTTTTTAGGGTCTACAAAAACTACTCTGGAACCAGCACTCTCAGCCTTGTAGCAGAGGATGTTCATAAATTTACTCCATGCAGCATCATTAATGTTTTTTCCATGATCATTCATAGCCATGTTTCTTATTTTCAGATTTTCCAATGCAATAAAAGAATAATTGGAAAGAATTATGTTTGCTGTTTTATGCAGGCAATCATTCCTTACACTGGCTATCTTTTCATGTATTCTTACTATTTT